>DATFNQ010000089.1:0-18765 GCA_035266305.1 Methylovirgula sp. | reverse complement strand
CCCAGAGGGAGAGGGTGCCGCCGGAGGCGGCGGGTGAGGGGTTACAATCTTTCGATAAGAAGCGCGAACGCGGCTTGCGTGAATTACCTGCCGAGTCGGTAACCCCTCACCCGGCTGCTCCGCAGCCATCCTCTCCCTCTGGGAGAGGGTCGTCGCGCCCGGCAGAGCACGTAACCCCTCACCCGGCTGCTCCGCAGCAACCCTCTCCCTCTGGGAGAGGGTACGCGCCCGCTCTTTGGGGAGGTGATTCATCGCTTCACCTCCCAGCTCGTGGTCCCGTCCTTGTTGTCCTTCAGCGCGATTCCCATCGCGCCAAGTTCGTCGCGGATGCGATCGGACAAGGCCCAGTCCTTGGCGGCGCGGGCCGTGAGGCGCGCTTCGATCAGGCTTTGCACGTGCTCCTTGTCGATGGGGATTGGGCCTCCCTCCCAATCGGCTAAGTCCTTTTCAAAGAGGCCGATCAGATGTCCGCAGGACGCGAACCGCGTGCCGGCGAAGGCAACCTCCTCCGAGGTTTCCCGATAAAGCCGACGCAGTGCCGTGATCGCGTCCGGCGTGTTGAGATCGTCCTCGAGCGCCGCGACGAAATCCGGCGCCAGCATCGCCGGCGAGGCGACAAACTGCTTGGCGAGCGGGTACCAGCGATCAAGTTCGCGCTGGCTTTCGCGCAGGCCCGCAAGAGTCCAATCGATGGGCTGTCGATACTGCGTCTTCAGCATGTTGAGACGCAGGACTTCGCCCGGCCAATCCACGAGCGCCTCGTGGATCGTCACGAAATTCCCCAGGCTCTTCGACATCTTCTCGCCTTCGACCTGGAGGAATCCGTTGTGCACCCAGTAATTCGCCATGACCTCGTGATGGAAGGCTGAGCACGTCTGGGCGATTTCGTTCTCGTGATGCGGGAAGACGAGATCGATGCCGCCGCCGTGGATGTCGAAGATCTCGCCGAGATATTGCCAGCTCATCGCCGAGCATTCGAGGTGCCAGCCGGGACGGCCGCGGCCCCACGGGCTCTCCCATCCGGGTTCATCCGGAGACGACGGCTTCCAGAGGACGAAGTCCATCGCCCCTTTCTTGTAGGGCGCGACTTCGACGCGCGCGCCGGCGATCATTTCGTCGAGCGGCCGCTTCGACAATCTGCCGTAATCCGGCATCGACGGCACGTCGAAGAGAACGTGCCCGTCGGCACGATAGGCGTGACCCGAAGCAATGAGCCTCTCGACCATCGCGATCATCGCGGGGACATGTTCGGTGGCGCGCGGTTGCGCCGTCGGCTCGAGGCAGCCGAGCGCCTTGGCGTCGGCCTGAAAGATCGCGTTGGTCTCTTCCGTCAACTGACGGATCGAGATGCCGCGCTCGGCGGCGCGCGCGTTGATCTTGTCGTCGACGTCGGTGATGTTGCGGACATAGGCGACGCGCTCCGCGCCATAGATCTGGCGCAGAAGCCGGAACAGAACGTCGAAGACGATGAGCGGGCGCGCGTTGCCGATATGCGCATAGTCGTAAATGGTCGGCCCACAGACGTACATGCGCACGTTGCGTCGATCGATCGGCGTGAACTCCTCCTTCCGGCGCGTCAAAGTATTGTAGAGCTGCAAGGCCATGGACTCCCTTTACAGCCTCGAACTGGCCCTGGCGTCGGATCGGAACTCTTGAGGAGACGAGACGGCTCAGGCCAGCGCAAGGCTAGCCTATAATGATCCGGCGGATGCGGATGAAGCACGTCATGGCCGGACCATGCGCGAGAACCGGCGAGGGGTCAAGCCGGTTGGGCGCCTTCGGACGCGGTCGCGGCCGGCGCAACATCTTCAGCTTAACCCTTTGTTAGCGACGCAAAATGAGAATTGCGGGGGATAAGGCCTCCTACCGATTCGGCAACCAGCTAAGCGCCAGTTCTGCGTTCCATCATTCACGCGAGAATCAGCCCAGCAGAGTCGATCGCCGCCAGTTCCATATTGGAAGTTCGTTCAAGATCAAAGAGTTAATAGCAAGCTTCAAAGATTTCATCGCGCTCGAACTGCAGGCGACATTCTTCCGGGGGACTTCATGCCGGCCATCGCACGCCATTATCGCAGGCTCTTTCCCGTGATCCTTTCGATCCTCGCCGGCCTGCTCGCGCTGCTCGCGCTGACCGCGTTCAAGGACAGGTTGATGGCCAATCAGACCCGCACTTTCGTCATCCCCGCCGACGACGGCTACGGGGTGAAGGACTGCCTCGGAAAGCATCAGGCCTGCGCCAAGGTTGTCGCCTCCGCCTGGTGCGAGGCGCATGGCCTGTCGGGCCCGCTCGCCTATGGCCGCGCCGAAGACATGACGGGCGCGATCGCGGCGCAGCAGCCGGCCAAACTCGACCCGGATGCCTTCATCGTAACCTGTCGGGATTAGCCGTCCGCGCGCAGCTTCTTGGAGGCAAGAAGCGCGTAGCGGCGTCCGCCAGGGCGATGTTGATCAGAAAATCTCAGGTGAGGCCGCGCAGGCGCCGGGCCCGCGCCCGCAGAATGGCGAGCTTGCGCCCCCATCCGCCCTGCGATGCGAGAGAGGCGAGCATTTCTCTCAGTCTTTGCTTGAACGGCGCGAGAGCTTCACGAATGCGCCGCTTGTAAGGTTCGAGAATCTCATGGGCGAGAGCGCGAATCTTCAAGACCCAGGCATAGAAGCGCGCGAACCAGGCCATGGAAAGCAATTTGGCCCGCGTCGCATCGAACAGGAAGGCCGCGACGCCGAGTCCAAAGACTTTGACAGCAAGAAAGGCGACGATCCCATAGAAGATATGATGATGGGTGATGAGCCAGAGGCCGGCGATCTTGAACGGCTCGATCACCGCAAGCGGAATAAGGAAGACGAGCAGCACGATAGGTGCCGGCAACGCCTCAATTCCGCGGGCCAGCGCCTGCTTGAGCGATTCGAAAGGGATGCTGGCCGCGAGACGCTTCAGGAGGCCGCCGAGCTCATCCCAAAGCCAAGCCTCGAAGAGAAAGACCGCGGCCAAAACGAACCAGAAAGGTCGGCTAAGCTTCCTCACCAGATCTTGTCGCATTGCCTAGATTCCTGCCGGCGATCCCTTGAGATCGTCTTCCGGCCGGCCGGACGCAAGGGCTTCGTCGCAATCTCATGTGCGAACGCGTCGGTTCTATGGCGCGCTCATCTCGAAGGCGGCGATCTCCTTGCTTCGGCGTGAGATTGCGGCAGCACGGTGATCCTTTGCCAGGGCCACATAGACGGCTGGCAGAACGAAGAGCGTGAACAAGGTCCCGATCGACATGCCCGAGACGACGACGAGGCCGATGGAGAACCGGCTCGCCGCGCCGGCGCCAGTGGCGAGAAGGAGCGGAATGAGGCCGGTCACCATCGCCGCCGTGGTCATCAGGATCGGCCGCAGCCGCACCCGCGCCGCCTTCTCGATCGCGGCGCGGCGGTCGAGGTTTTCCTTGATCTGCAAGTCCCTGGCGAAGGCCACCATCAGAATGCCGTGTTTGCTGATGAGGCCGATCAGCGTCACGAGCCCGACCTGGGTATAGATGTTCAGCGTCGCGACGCCGAAGAAGAGCGGGAGCAGCGCGCCGCTGATCGCCATGGGCACGCTGATCATGATGACGAGCGGATCGCGCAAGCTCTCGAACTGCGCCGCCAGGACGAGGAAGATGATGATGAGCGCGAAGAAGAAGGTGATCGCGAGCTGATTGCCCTCCTGCCTGAATTGGCGGGAGTCGGAGAGATAATCATGGCTGAATCCGGTCGGCAGCAGGTTCGCCTGGCTCTCGAGGAAGTCGACCGCCTGGCCCATCGATACGCCGGGCATCGGCACCGTTTGGAACGTCGCCGAATTCAACTGATTGAAATGGCTGAGCGCATTCGGATCGGTGTCGGTCGCAATCGAAACGACGGTCGACAGCGGTATTTGCTGGCCGGTGAGCGAGGGCACGTAATAGCTCCCGAGCAGCTCGGGGGTGAGGCGGAACATGCGCGGGACCTGCGGGATCACCTCATAAGAGCGGCCTTCGAGATTAAACCAATTGACGTAATTGCCGCCGAGCATCAGCGCCAGCGTATTGCCGATCTGCTGCATCGTGAGGCCGAGGTCATTCGCCTTGCTGCGGTCGATGTTCATGCGAATCACCGGCTGGTTGAAGGCCAGATCGCTGTCGACGACGATGAAGAGTCCGCTCTTGCGCGCCGCTTGCTTGATCTTCGCCATCTCGTTGAAGACCGATTGAAAGCCGTTGGTCGAGCTGATCACCATTTGGATAGGCAATCCGCCGGGGCCGCCCGGCAACGGCGGCAGGTTGAAGGCGAAGGCGTTCACCCCTTCGACCTTTGAGAGTTGCGCCTGAACGAGCGGCTTCAACACCAGCGAGGAGCGCTTGCGCTCGTCCCAGGGCTTCAGCAGCATGCCGCTGATGCCCTGATTGGGCCCCATCGTGCCGTTGATGACGAAGCGCAGATCGGTCTCCGGGAATTGTTTGAAGACCTTGTCGATCTTTGCGCCGTAATAATCCGCGTAGTCGATATTCGCATATTGCGGGGTCTTCATCAGGGCGAAGACGATGCCTTGATCTTCTTCCGGCGCCAGCTCTCTGCGGCTGTGATCGTAGAGGAAGACCACCAGTCCGAGGATGGTGACAGCGAATAGCCCGGTGGCGGCGCGATAATCGAGCGAGCGATCGAGCCTTCGTCCGTACCAGCGGGTGATTGCGCCGAATGCTCTGTCGATGAGCCCGGCGAGACCGCTTTGCAGCGCGCTGCGCGAAAGAAGGACCGAACACATCATCGGCGACAAGGTGAGCGCGATCACGCCCGAAACGATGACCGCTCCGGCGAGCGTGAAGGCGAATTCGCGGAACAGCGAACCGGTCACGCCGCCGAGCAGTCCGATCGGCGCATAGACGGCGGCGAGCGTGATGGTCATGGCGATGACCGGGCCGACGATTTCGCGCGCGCCTTGCAGCGCGGCCTTCACCGGCGTCTTGCCTTCCTCGAGATGGCGGTGAATGTTCTCGACCACCACGATCGCGTCGTCGACGACGAGACCGATCGCCAAGACCATGGCGAGCAGCGTCAGGAGATTGAGGCTGAAGCCCATGGCGAGCATCATCGTGCACGCGCCGACGAGGGAGAGCGGAATCGTCACGACCGGGATCAGGATGGAGCGGAACGATCCCAAGAACAGGAAGATCACCACGACGACGATCACCACCGCTTTGATCAGCGTGGATTCCACCTCGTTGATCGAGGATTGGATGAACTTCGTCGAATCATAGGCGACCTGCATCTTGAGCGAGGGCGGCAGGTTGCGTTCGATGGCGGGGAACAGGGCGCGCACGCCTTTGACGATCGCGAGAGGATTGCCCTGCGGCGTTGCCTGCACGCCGATGAAGATCGCATGTTGCCCATTGAAGGCGACGCTGGCGTCGGCGCTCTGCGCGCCGAGTTCGACCGTCGCGATGTCTTGGACACGGACGAGGCCGCCGTCCTTGGCCTTCACGATCATCCGCTTGAACTGATCGATGTCGGTCAAGTCGGCGTTGGTCGTTACGTTCGAAACGGTGAAATAGCCTTTCGACTGGCCTGCCGCGGCCTGGAAATTATTGGCCTGGATGGCGGCCATCACGTCGGCGGCGGAGACGCCGCGGCCTGCCATCCGGATCGGATCGAGCCAGAGCCGCATGGCGAAGGTCTGCCCGCCGAGAATGTCGGCAGAGGCGACGCCGTCCACCGTCGAGAGGAGCGGCTGGATGACGCGCGTGAGATAATCGGATATCGCCGAACCGGTGAGTTCCGGGCTCGAAAATCCGATATACATCACCGCCGTCGTCTGACCGGTTGATTTCAGGATGATCGGATCGTTCGCTTCCTTCGGAATTTGATATTTGACCTGGTTGACCTTCGCCATCACCTCGGTCAGCGCCTGGTTGGGATCGAAGTTGAGCTTCATGAAGACCGAGATCGTGCTCGTCCCCTGCACCGAAGACGAGGTCATGTAATCAATGCCCTCGGCTGAGGCGACGGCCTGTTCGATCGGCGTCGTGATGAAGCCCTGCATCAATTCAGGCGACGCGCCGGGATAGGTGGTCGTAACGGTGACCACCGTGTTCGACAGTTTCGGATATTGCCGGATCGGCAGGCTGGTCCCGCACTTCAGCCCGATCAGCAGGATCAGCAGGCTGACGACGAGGGACAGCACCGGCCGTTTGATGAAAATGTCGGTGATGGCCATCCCGGCGCTCCCGCGACTCAATACAGGCTCGGCTGAGCCGGGATCGGCGGCGGCGGATCGGGCGAGATCGCGACTTCGGCACCACCCTGCAATTTGAGCTGGCCGACCGCGACGACCTTGTCGCCCGGCTTCACGGCGCCGGCGATGACCACGCGCCCGTCGATGCGCTGAGCGGTCTTCACGAAGGTGCGCACGGCGGTCAGTTTGGCCTTGCCGTCGGCGTCCTTCTCCTCCTTGATCACAAAAACGGAATCGCCATAGAGCGTGAAGTCCGCCGCGGTCTCCGGGACAGTGAGGACGGGCGGCAGCGGCGGTAGGACCACCGTGGTCGTGGCGAACATGCCGGGTTTCAGCGCATGGTCGCGATTGTCGAGCGTCGCCTGGACGCGCACGTTGCGGGTGTCGGTGCTGATCTGCGGCTCGATGGTCGTGATCTTTCCTTCGAACGTCCGGCCGGGATAGGCGTCGACGACGACACGCACCGTCTGTCCCGTGTTGAGGAGCGCGCGATCCTTTTCCGTCGCCGTGAAGTTCACATAGACCTGCGCGAGGTCGGTGAGGGTCACGATCTGCGCGCCGGTACTGATGAATTGCCCGAGTTCGACGTGCCGCACGCCGAGCTCGCCCTCGAAAGGCGCCCTGATCAGCTTTTGCGAGATGATCGCTTGCATCTTGGCGATGCCCGCGAGCGCCTGGTCATAAATGGCCTGGTTCTGATCGACGGTCGCCTGCGGACCATATTGGCGCCCGGCGAGCGCTTTGGCGCGGTCGAGCGCAAGCTGCGCCCCGCGCGCCTGCGCCTGATAGCTCGCGAGATCGCCGCGGTCGGGTTCGTCGAACAATTGAACGAGCGGCTCGCCGGCTTTGACGTGCGCGCCCGGCTCGAACATGATCTTGATCACCCGGCCGCTCACGTCGGTGGTCACGTCGACCTGGTGTACGGCGACGACGTCGCCAATGCCGGTCAAGAGATGCGGAAGCACCTCGGACTTGACTTCGGCGGCGGAGACAACGATCGGCGGCGGCCGCATGGTCGCGAATAACTGAGTGATCATATGATCGCGAAAGGCGTTGAACCCCCAGAGGCCGCCGACGAGCAGCGCCAGCAGCAAGGCGACGATCGCGAACCAGAGCTTGCGGCGCACCGGGCGGGCGCGCGCCGGCGCCTCATAGGCAGATCTGAGATCGGTCTCGCTCGAAATCGTCATCTCATGCGCTTTCCAAAGAAGAGAGATCCGCAAGCTCGCGCGGCATCACGCAATCGGCATGCGCCGCGATCGCCGCATGGGTGAGGCCGATCCCGCGCAGAATGAATTCGCAGGCCTCGCGCTCGAGTTGGGCGATTGGCGGATAGGCCAAGGGCGGGACCTGCGGCAGCTGCGTGGCGGCGAGCATGCAGACGGTGTTATGCGCAAACCAGAAGAGATCACGCGCGGACGCCTCGCTTGGCTTGGCCTCGCCGGCCGCGACCGCGCTTTCCAAGGAGGCGGTGAAGACGGGCGCGACAAGCCGTTCGATCTTGTCGAACAGAATCTGCGCGAATTCTCCATCCTCAAGATGGCTGTAAAGCGTCAGGCGCAGCTTCTCGTTCGGTTCCTGGCCGGAAGGACCGGCCGTGCAAAGAAACCAGTTCACCATGCCGCGCACGAATAGGACGAGGGTTCCTGTCGAGGGCGGCAGGGCGCGCAGCCGCATGAGCTCCGGATCTGCCTCGCAGACATCCGCCAACATTGCCGCGTAGACGGCGGATTTGGTCGGGAAGTGCTTGAAAAGCAAAGCTTCCGAGATCCCCGCCGCATCGGCGATGCTCTTGGTGGTCGTGCGGGCGAATCCATGCCGCGCAAACACCGGAAGGGCGCTGTCGAGGATCTGCTGGCGGCGGGAGTCGCGGGAAAGACGAGGAGCGTTCATCGCTGTAAGTGATCACTCACTTACCGATTTGTCAAGTCTGGGTCGGTTCCTCGTCATGGCCGGCTTGTCCCGGCCATCCACGCGGTACAACGGCACCCCTGTCGGCAGTGAAGCAGCAGCGGAACGGCGTGGATGGCCGGCACAAGGCCGGCCATGACGCGTGTCGCAGCCTGTGGCGCCGTCCGCCTTTCCTTCACCCCCCTTGCCTGCTATCCCGCCGGCCATGCCCAGACTCGAAAATATCCGCAATTTCGCAATCATCGCCCATATCGACCACGGCAAATCGACGCTCGCCGACCGGCTGATCCAAATGACGGGCGGACTGCCGGAGCGCGAAATGGTCGAGCAGGTGCTCGATTCCATGGACATCGAGCGCGAACGCGGCATCACCATCAAGGCGCAGACGGTGCGCCTCGAATATCGGGCGCAGGACGGCGAGACCTATCAGCTCAACCTGATGGACACGCCCGGCCACGTCGATTTCGCCTACGAAGTCTCGCGCTCGCTCGCCGCCTGCGAGGGCTCGCTGCTGGTCGTCGATGCGAGCCAGGGCGTCGAGGCGCAGACGCTCGCCAATGTCTATCATGCGCTCGACGCCGGCCATGAGATCGTGCCGGTGCTGAACAAGATCGACCTGGCGGCCTCCGAGCCCGACCGGATCAAGCAGCAGATCGAGGACGTGATCGGGCTCGATGCCTCGGACGCGCTGCTGATCTCGGCCAAGACGGGGCTTGGCGTCGATGGCGTGCTCGAGGCGATCGTCCATCGCCTGCCGCCGCCGAAGGGCGACGCGGCGAGGCCGTTGAAGGCGCTGCTCGTCGATTCCTGGTACGATGCCTATCTCGGGGTGGTCGTCCTCGTCCGCGTGATCGACGGGACGCTGAAGAAGCACCAGAAGATCCTGATGATGGGCACCGATGCCCATTACGAGATCGACCGGATCGGCGTGTTTCGCCCGAAGATGCAGGACATCGAAGAACTCGGCCCCGGCGAGATCGGCTTCATCACGGCACAGATCAAGGAGGTCGCCGATACGCGCGTCGGCGACACGATCACCGACGAGAAACGGCCATGCGCCGCCGCCCTGCCCGGCTTCAAGCCGGCCCAGCAAGTGGTCTTCTGCGGGCTCTTTCCGGTCGATGCCGCCAATTTCGAGGATCTGCGCGCCGCCATGGGCAGGCTCCGATTGAACGACGCGAGCTTCTCCTATGAGATGGAGAGCTCGGCGGCGCTCGGCTTCGGCTTCCGCTGCGGCTTTCTCGGCTTGCTGCATCTCGAAATCATCGAGGAGCGGCTGGAGCGCGAGTTCAATCTCGATCTCATCGCCACCGCCCCCTCGGTCATCTATCGGATCGTGCTGCGCTCGGGCGAGGTGCTGACGCTGCATAATCCAGTCGACATGCCCGATCCGACGCGGATCGAGAAGATCGAGGAGCCTTGGATCCGCGCCACGATCCTGACCCCCGACGAATATCTCGGCGCGGTGTTGAAACTCTGCCAGGAGCGGCGCGGCGTGCAGGTCGATCTGAACTATGTCGGCTCACGCGCCATGGCGATCTACGACCTGCCGCTCAACGAGGTCGTGTTCGACTTCTACGACCGGCTGAAGTCGATCTCGCGCGGCTATGCGAGCTTCGACTATGCGATCAGGGATTATCGCGAAGGCGACCTCGTGAAAATGTCGATCCTCGTCAATGCCGAGCCGGTCGACGCGCTCTCCATGCTGGTGCACCGCGAGCGGGCTGAGACGCGCGGCCGCGCCATGGTGGAGAAGTTGAAGGAGCTCATCCCGCCGCACATGTTCCAGATCCCGATTCAGGCGGCGATCGGCGGCAAGATCATCGCGCGCGAGACGGTGCGCGCGCTGCGCAAGGACGTGACCGCCAAATGCTATGGGGGCGATGCCACCCGCAAGCGCAAGCTCCTGGAGAAGCAGAAGGCCGGCAAGAAGCGCATGCGCCAGTTCGGCAAAGTCGAGATCCCGCAGGAAGCCTTCATCGCGGCGCTGAAAATGGATTCGTGAGTGTGGACTATGTCATCGGGGGGAGCGCGAATCTTCATAAGGAAAGAGGCAGCTGCGCAACGTCAACTCGATGCTGCGATCAGAATGACGCTCGCGGGCGAAGACGAACTAGCGATCCATCCTGTCGCGGCGGCGGCATATACCGTTTTACGTGATCTCAAGAAAAAGCATGGTCGACGGGAGCTTGCGATAGGCTTGGCCTGGGTATTTTCTTATTTGCAAGCGACTTGGTCTCAGAAAAGATAGACGAATTGCCGACCGAAATTGCAGAATCCAAAATGCTCGTGCAATTCATTGCAGAAGTTGCCGTTGCTATAAGGCGCGGTGAGATAAAAAATGAACAAGACGTCAGTCGAAAATTGGCAATAAGTGATGAAACGAGCCATTGGAACCAGTTCAATTGGGCAGCGAATTTTCTAAAACATGCCGATCGCGATTCTGCGTCGACTCTCGCACTTGAGGATGTGAATAACGATCTCCTCGTTATGCAAGCAATCGGCGTATGTTGAACTGATGGGAACGGGATCATCCACACCGGAGATGTTAGTAGTGTATGGAATTTTGTGTGGCGATAACGAAAGCTTCACGCCCAAAATGAGGGCAATTGCCCAACTGCTGCGGGGAAAGCGTCGGAGATCCTGTCTCGCTCTTCTACGGAAATTGAAGAAATGTGGCACAATCGCGCTTACGTAATTGGCAATATCAACACGCTAGTCTAGGGAGAAATCCCGCAAGAGGCCTTCATCGCGGCGCTGAAAATGGATAGCTAAGCCATGGTCAGCGGCCGGGAAGGCCGCTAGATTAAGGTCGGCTTCGGGCCGGCCAAGCCCGAGCGCCGCCGTTCGAGGGACGCATGTATATCATCGCCCGCAACATCCATGGCCCGCTGCGCGGCCGGCATCTGCGCTGCGAAGCCCTCATGGTCGACAAGAAGACCTATACGCCCTGGCCACCGACCACCGAGGACGGCTGGCGGCGTGCCTACAAGTTCCGCGACAAGCTGATGGCCGAAGTGGTCCGGCTCGAACTCGACCCGATGGGCGATCAGCTGCAAGTCATCGAGGCGGTTTATATTCCGTGAGCAGTCTGTAGCGCCGACGCTCACCGGTTTATTGAGGTTCGCCCTCGCCCTTCGAGACGGCTGCTCCGCAGCCTCCTCAGGGTGAGGGCTAAGTGACTAATCCTCTTGGCCCTCATGCTGAGGAGGCCGCGTCAGCGGCCGTCTCGAAGCATGAACGGCTTCCCGGGAAGATCTTGCAGCGCAGCCCTCACTCCGGCGTGAAATTCATCGCGACGCCATTGATGCAGTAGCGCAGGTGCGTCGGCGGCGGGCCGTCGTCGAAGACATGGCCCAGATGGCTGCCGCAACGGCTGCAATGAACCTCGGTGCGCATCATCCCATAGCTGCGGTCGGTCGTGGTTTCGACCGAGCCGGGGACGGGATCGTTGAAGCTCGGCCAGCCGGTGCCGCTCTCGAACTTGGTCTTCGACATGAAGAGGTTTTGGCCGCAGCCGGCGCAGGCGAACGTGCCGGCGCGCTTCTCGTAATTCAGCGCGCATGAGCCGGGCCGCTCCGTGCCGTGCCGGCGCATGACGTCATATTGCTCGGGGCTGAGAAGCTTGCGCCATTCTTGCTCAGTGTGGGTGACGGGAAATTGCTTGGTGTCCATGGCTATGTTCCACAGATTTCAGATTCTCGGGACAGCGTCATGTTGCCTGCACCGACCTCATTGCGCCCGAAGCGAAGCGATCCTAGATCATCTTTCCACAGTTCAGCTGGCTATTGCTTTATAAACCCAAAGTAGAAGGAAAGCAGAAACAACGCGAGGTGTATGAAACCCCTCAACCACAAAAACTCTGGCGTCAGCGTAAGTCCGAAAAAAGGAACAGCGATGTGATACCAAGCCAGATACAAAGTCGCCCCGGCCGTTACAAAAAACGCACCGGATAGAAACGTAAAAACATCTTTCGGGTTAATTCTCATCTGGATCGTCCTTGGGATCATCGACGGGCTTGTGACGCGCCATGATCTTTAGCGCAGCATCAATCGCAACCCATCACCCGACTTGCTCCGCAAGCCACCCTCTCCCACAGGGAGAGGGTTGGCGCTAGCTCCTTACACATCCAAATTCGATACGTTCAGCGCGTTCTCCTGAATGAATTCGCGCCTAGGCTCGACGACGTCGCCCATCAGCTTGACGAAAATGTCGTCGGCTTCGTCGCCTTCCTTGATCTTGACCTGCAGCAGCGAGCGCGCGTCGCGGTCGAGCGTCGTCTCCCAGAGCTGCTCGGGATTCATCTCGCCGAGACCCTTGTAGCGCTGCATTTGCGAAATTCCCTTCTGCCCTGCCGCCATCACTACATCGACGAGCTGCGAAGGACCGCAAACTTGCTTCTCCTCACCCTTGCGGATGAAGCGGGCGGGACGCGCGTAGACCTCGTGCAGCGAATAGGCATGTTCATTGATGCGGCGCGCTTCGGCGGAAGCGAGCAGCGCGGCATCGAGGACAGAGGCCTGCCGCACGCCGCGCAGTTCGCGCGTGAAAATATAGGCGCCCCCTTCGACGCGGCCGGTCCAGCCGCGTTCCAGCTCATCGGCCAAGCGATCGAGCCGCTCGGCGATCTCGCGCGCCAGCGTCGCCTCCTCGTTCTGGCCGGAGATCGGCCGCAGCCCGCCGGCGATCGCCGTCTGTTCGACGACCGTCCGATCATAGCGCGAATGCAGGCCAGCCAGGATCTGGCGCACGGCGCGCGCCTCTTCGACGATGGCGCGCAGATCGTGGCCGGCGCGCTCCTCGCCGGTAGCGAGCCGCAACAGAGCGCCGTCGAGCCCGTTGTCGATCAGATAATCCTCGCGCGCCCTCTCGTCCTTCAGATATTGCTCGGAATTGCCGCGCTTGACCTTGTAGAGCGGCGGCTGGGCGATGAACAGATGGCCGCGCTCGATCAATTCGCGCATCTGCCGGAAGAAGAAGGTGAGCAGCAGCGTGCGGATATGGGCGCCGTCCACGTCCGCGTCGGTCATGATGATGATCTTGTGATAGCGCAGCTTGTTCGGATTGAAGTCGTCGCGGCCGATGCCTGTGCCGAGCGCCGTGATCAGCGTGCCGATCTCCTGGGAGGACAGCATCTTGTCGAAGCGGGCGCGCTCCACGTTGAGGATCTTGCCGCGCAGCGGCAGGACGGCCTGATATTCGCGGTTGCGGCCCTGTTTCGCCGAGCCGCCGGCCGAATCGCCCTCGACGAGGAAGAGTTCGGCCTTGGCCGGATCGCGCTCCTGGCAATCGGCGAGCTTGCCCGGCAGATTGGCGACATCGAGCGCGCCTTTGCGACGGGTGAGCTCGCGCGCCTTGCGCGCCGCCTCGCGCGCCTGGGCGGCTTCCACCACCTTGCCGACGATGATCTTGGCGTCATGCGGATGTTCCTCGAACCAGCGGTCGAGCATCTCGTTGACCAGGCCCTCGACGGCGGGGCGCACTTCCGAGGAGACGAGCTTGTCCTTCGTCTGCGACGAGAACTTCGGGTCCGGAACTTTCACCGAGAGCACGCAGGTCAAGCCTTCGCGGCAATCGTCGCCCGTGAGATCGACCTTCTCGCGCTTGCTGATGCCCGAGCGATCCGCGTAGGCGGTGACTTGCCGCGTCAAGGCGGCGCGGAACCCGGCGAGATGGGTCCCGCCGTCGCGCTGGGGAATGTTGTTCGTGAAGGCGAGCACGTGCTCGTGGTAGGAATCGTTCCACCACAGCGCGACTTCGACCGTCATGCGATCACGCTCGCCCTTGATGAGGATCGGGGCCGCGGTCAACGGCGTCTTGGCGCGATCGAGATAACGCACGAAGGTCTCGAGACCGCCCTCATAGAAAAGCTCCTCGCGCTTGACCTCGGCGCTGCGCGCATCAGTGAACTCGATCCTGATCCCGGAATTCAGGAAGGCGAGTTCGCGCAGCCTGTGCTCGATCGTCGCGAAATCGAAGTCGAGCATCGAGAAGGTTTTAGGCGAAGGCAGGAAAGTGACTTCCGTGCCGCGCTTCACCTTGCCGTCTTCGATCGGGGCCGGACCTACGACCGCGAGCGGGGCGACGACATCGCCATCGGCGAAATCGACCACGTGTTCCTTGCCGTCGCGCCAGATGCGCAACCGCAGGAAGACCGAGAGTGCGTTGACCACGGAGACGCCGACGCCGTGCAGACCGCCCGAGACCTTGTAGGAATTCTGGTCGAACTTTCCGCCCGCGTGCAATTGGGTCATGATGACCTCCGCGGCGGAGACCCCTTCCTCGGCGTGGATATCGGTCGGAATGCCGCGCCCGTCGTCGGTGACGGTCACGGAGCCATCCGGATTGAGGGTCACCGCGATCTTGGTCGCATAGCCCGCCAGCGCCTCGTCGATCGCATTGTCGACCACCTCATAGACCATGTGATGCAGGCCGGACCCATCATCCGTGTCGCCGATATACATGCCGGGCCGCTTGCGCACGGCATCGAGGCCACGCAGGACCTTGATCGAATCGGCGCCGTAGGAATCCTGCTCTGGCAACAGCACATCTCGGCCATTATCGGGGGTGGAATCCGACTTGGCGGGAGCTCTTTGAGCCATGAGAGCGCGAACTTTCTCTGCTGAACATGTGCGGCGGGAACGGGCGTTCATCGCCCTAGAGAATATATAGTCTACATTGCCGCCAAATGCATTGTTTTGGAGGCAGTTTTCCGCAATTCCGACGGCTATTTTGGCGCTTCCGACGCGCCTTCCAGAGGCTCATTTGAGGGCCTTGAAAAGCGAAGAGGCCGGGCGGTTCGGCAGACAGATGCTGGCCATAAAATCAACTCGGGCGGCGCGAGCTACGGCGATCCCTCCCCCTGCAAGGAGGGTGGCCATAGGGCGCGCTTTGCGCGCCCGTCATAAAATGAAAACGCCTGCGCAAAGCGCACGGCTATGGCGGCCGGCTGGAGACCCCATCCGGCAGCGTCGCTGCGCGACGCTGCCACCTTCCCTTGAAAGGGAAGGATTCGACACATGCGTCGCTGCGCGACAAAAGGCCCTCGCCGTCAGGCGACCTTCGCCCTACCCTTGCCCCCGAGCTTGGCTTGCGCGCTGCCGATCGTGAGGCCCTGCGGGCCGACGCCGATGACAACCGTCTCCCCGTCGTGGATCTCGCCCGCCAGGATCTTTTCGGCGAGCGGGTCCTGCAAGGCCTTCTGGATCACCCGTCTCAATGGCCTTGCCCCATAGGCGGGATCATAACCCTTCTCGGCGAGCCAGGCGCGCGCTTCCGGCGTCAGATCGAGGCTGATCTTGCGGTCCTCGAGCAGGCGCTGGAGGCGCCCGATCTGGATGTCGACGATCACCGCCATGTCCTGCCGGCGCAGGCGGTGGAACAAGATGATCTCGTCGATCCGATTGAGGAACTCCGGCCGGAAATGCGCGCGCACGATCTGCATCACCTCATCATGCACTGCGGCCGAGTCCTCGCCCTCCTTCTGCATGACCAGCAGTTCGGCGCCGAGGTTCGAGGTCATGATGATGAGGACGTTGCGGAAATCGACCGTGCGCCCCTGCCCGTCGGTGAGCCTGCCGTCGTCGAGCACCTGGAGCAGCACGTTGAACACATCCGGGTGCGCCTTCTCGATCTCGTCGAAGAGGACCACCTGATAGGGCCGGCGGCGGACCGCTTCGGTCAGCGCTCCGCCTTCCTCATAGCCCACATAGCCGGGCGGCGCACCGATCAGCCGGGCGACGGAATGCTTTTCCATGTATTCCGACATGTCGATGCGCACGAGCGCCGTCTCGTCATCGAACAGAAAGGCCGCCAGCGCCTTGCTGAGCTCGGTCTTGCCGACGCCGGTCGGGCCAAGAAACATGAACGAGCCGATCGGCCGGTTCGGATCCTGAAGGCCGGCGCGGGCGCGGCGCACGGCTGTCGAGACGGCGGCAACCGCCTCCGCCTGGCCGACGACGCGCTTCGAAAGCTCCTCCTCCATGCGCAGCAGCTTGCCGCGCTCGCCCTCGAGCATCCTGTCGACGGGAATGCCAGTCCAGCGCGAGACGATCTGCGCCACATGGTCGGCGGTTACCGCCTCATCAACCAGGATATCGCCGCGCTTGGCTTCCGTTTCGGCCAATTTTCTCTCGAGCTCCGGGATGATGCCGTAGGCGAGCTCGCCGGCGCGCTGGTATTCGCCGCGGCGTTGCGCCTGCGACAGCTCGTTGCGGGCGGCTTCGAGCTGCTCCTTCAGCTTTTGCGCCGTGCCGAGCTTGTCCTTCTCGGCCTTCCAGCGGGCCGTCAAGGCCGCGGATTTCTCCTCCGCCTCGGCAAGCTCCGCCTCGAGCTTGCGCAGCCGATCCTGGGAGGCGGGATCCTTTTCCTTCTTCAGGGCTTCCTGCTCGATCCTCAGCTGGATGATGCGACGGTCGATCTCGTCGAGTTCCTCCGGCTTCGAATCGACCTGCATGCGCAGCCGCGCAGCCGCCTCGTCGATGAGATCGATCGCCTTGTCCGGCAGGAAACGGTCGCTGATGTAGCGGTGCGACAAGGTCGCGGCCGCAACGATCGCCGAATCGGTGATCCGCACGCCGTGGTGCAGCTCATATTTCTCCTTGAGCCCGCGCAGGATCGAGATCGTGTCCTCGACCGTCGGTTCGGAAACGTAGACCGGCTGGAACCGGCGCGCCAGCGCGGCTTCCTTCTCGATGTGTTTGCGATATTCGTCGAGGGTGGTCGCGCCGATGCAATGCAATTCGCCGCGCGCTAAGGCCGGCTTCAGCAGGTTGGAGGCATCCATCGCCCCATCTGCCCTGCCGGCGCCGATCAGCGTGTGCAATTCGTCGATGAAGAGAATAACCCGGCCTTCTGCGGCGGTGATCTCGTTCAAAACGGCCTTCAATCTCTCCTCGAACTCGCCGCGATATTTCGCGCCGGCGACGAGCGCGCCGAGATCAAGCGCGAGCAGGCTCTTGTCGCGCAGGCTCTCGGGCACGTCGCCGTTGACGATGCGCAGCGCCAGCCCTTCGACGATCGCCGTCTTGCCGACGCCCGGCTCGCCGATGAGGACGGGATTGTTCTTGGTCCGCCGCGAGAGCACCTGAATGGCGCGGCGGATCTCCTCTTCGCGGCCGATGACGGGATCGAGCTTGCCGGCACGCGCCGCCTCGGTCAGATCGCGGGCATATTTCTTCAGAGCGTCATAGGCGTTTTCGGCGGTCGGATTGTCGGCCGTGCGGCCCTTGCGCAGATCGTTGATGGCGGCATTGAGGACCTGCGGGTTAACCCCGGCCCGTGCCAAGATTTTGGCGGTTTCGGTACCCTTCTCCATGGCCAACGCGAGGAGCAGCCGCTCGACGGTCACATAGGAATCGCCTGCCTTCTCGGCGATCCTTTCGGCATTGTCGAAGACGCGCGCCATTGCGGGCGAGATGTAAAGCTGGCCGGCGCCGGAACCCTGGACCTTGGGAAATTTGCTGAGCGCCAGTTCGGTCTGGACCAGGGCGTCGCGCGAATTTCCGCCCGCCCTGTCGATCAGCCCGCTTGCCAGCCCCTCCGGATCGTCGAGCAGAACTTTGAGCAGATGCTCGGGGGTGAACTGCTGGTGTCCCTCGCGGACCGCCAGCGACTGGGCGCCTTGCACGAAGCCGCGCGCCCGCTCGGTATATTTCTCAAAATTCATCGATGACCTCCCAAATCCGCGGCAAGGCCGTGAATGCGCAAGAGCATTCTTAGAAATAAAGACCCCGTCCGAACATGCTCTCGATCAATTTTAGAGCGTTCCGACCAAAGCCTGATCCAAATTGGCATAAATTGCCGCCGGCGCGAAACGCGCTCCGACACGGATTCTCAATTTAGATGTAGGCAAGCGGCTAGGGATTTTTAGGGGCGAACCCGGCGGGCTCGGCCGAGGCAAGGCAGCGCCGGCTAAGGCCTATGCGTCGCAACTGCCGCGCAGCGCCTTAATCCTCGAAGGGTTCCTTGGCGATCGCCGTTTCGCCGAAATCATCTTTGCCGCGCCGGCGGCGACGTTGCCGCAGGTGATAGCCGGTCGCTTCGGTTTCGATTTCGGGACGGTCCATGACCGCGGGCCCGAGCGATTCCTCTTCCGGACCTGCCAGGTTGGCCTCAGGCTGAAGCCGGACAGGGGCGGTGATGAATGCGGGCAAATTCTTGCCGTTGAGGTCTTCGGCACGCGGCTCGTGACGATCGTAACGCGGCGCGTTGTCGGGGCGATAATCGCGCGGGCCGCGTCCGCGCCCGCCGCGCTGTTCGCCTTCCCGACTGGGCTGGCCGTGTCTCTCGGAGAGAGGAGGCCTCTCAGGGAAGCCGCGCTCCGGGCGACGCTCCGGCCGTTCGTATTGAGGCCGCTCGCCAGTGGCGAAGGCGGGCCGCTCGCGCTCGGCATAGCCGGGATGGCTAACATGTGGGGGCTGCGGCGGCGTAAAGGGCTGGCTTGGCTGCGGGTTCATACGCTCGACGGGGGAAGCGAACCGGTCCGGGATGCTGACGAACTCCTCTTCGTCCTCGAGGTCTTCGGCCTCCGGCTCGCCGGCCGGGCGGCTGTATCCGAATGGCGCCTGGGCCTGCTGGGCCGCGGCGATCAAGCGGAAATAATGTTCGGCATGCTGGAGATA
>DATFNQ010000088.1:0-30202 GCA_035266305.1 Methylovirgula sp. | reverse complement strand
GATCGTGCGCGGTACGGGCTTTGGTCTCATCGCCGATCTTTGCATAGGCGTTATCGGCGCTTTTATCGGCAATTGGCTGTTGCCTGAGTTGGGCATCCACCTTGGTTTTTCCAATATCATAGACCTGATCATCTCTGCGACGATCGGGGCCGTGGTGCTCTTGTTCATTTTGGGCCTGTTCCACAGACGCCGTCGCTGGTGATGTGCTGACCTAGGCGGCACCGGCTCGGTCAAACCGCGAGATCTGCGGTAGCGGCCTTCAGCCGCGCCACCCATAGGAAGACCGGCACCGCCGCAAGTTCGGCCGCAACGCAAAAGGCGACCGCGGCCGAAGGTGAGAGGTCGTAAAGGAAGCCGATCGCCGCGCTGCCGAGGAACCAGAACAGCCCATAGCCGGCCGTGAATAGGCCGAATGCCGAGGCGCGGCGGCCCATCGGCACCATGGGCGCCACGGCGGCGGGAATGAGCGATTCATGCGCGCCCATGCCGATCCCCCAGATCGCCGCGCCGAGCAGCGCCAGCCAGAAATTGCCGAGAAAGACCAATGGCGCGAATGAGGCCGAGAGAAGCGTCAGCCAGATCAAGACACTGAAGCCGAAGCGATCGAACAGCCGGCCGAACAGCAGCGATGCGCCGCCGCCCACCCCCATCGCGACCGCGTAGAAGATCGCAATCCAGTCGCTGGGCACCGTATGCGAGCGGCTGAAATGATAAGCGATCAGCGGGTAATCGGCGAAGCCCGCCGCCACCAGCGCGGCGCCGGCGAGATAAATCCAATAGATTCGCGGCAAGCGCCCGCTCTGTACTGCTGGCGGCGTCAGCTCCAAATCCTGCGGCCGCGGATAGCGCACTCGCGCAATGGCGACGAAGACGAGCGTGATGACGGCCGGCACGAGCAGCACGGCAAAGGCGGCACGATAGTTTGCCTTGCTCGCCAAGACCACGGCGACGATGAGCGGCCCGACCATGGCGCCGGCCTGGTCGAGCGCTTCATTGAGGCCGAAGACCCAGCCATAGCCACCGACTTGTTTTGCCGCATGCGAGAGCATCACGTCGCGCGGCGGATTGCGTATCGCCTTGCCGACCCGCTCGAGAATGATGAGGGCCGCGGCCGAGGGCCAACTGCCCGTCAACGCAAGCGCCGGCACGGCCAGCATCTGGATGACATAGCCGAAAATGGTGATCGGCCAGAGTTTGCCGGTTCGATCGGCAGCACGGCCGGAGACCAATCTCAAGCCGTAGCCCAGAAACTCACCGAAACCCGTGACGACCCCGACGATGGCCGCACTCGCCCCCAAGGTCGCGAGATAGGGCCCGATAATGCTGCGCGATCCCTCATAAGCGAAATCGGCGAAGAAACTCAGGATTCCGATCAGAAGGACGAAGGCGAAGGCCGTTCGGTGAGGCTGGCCGCCAGCCTTGGCGAGGATGCCGAGCGTCATGCGATTCTCTCGTTGCCAGCCCGATGGAGTTGATGTGCCTAAGATCCCTCGTTGTAAGTAGAACAGCAGTTCCATTACAAGAGGGGGTCATTGCACCATTTGTGGAACCGCCAATGGCGACAGGTTTTCTCAAGACGGCCTTCGTGACCATGCTTGTGACGATCGATCCGCCGGGGCTGGCCCCCGTCTTCATCGGTCTCACCCTGGGCATGACCAAGTCCGTCAAGCGCGAGGTCGCGCTGCGCGCCACGCTGATCGCCTTCGCGATCCTCGCGGCCTTCGCCTTCGGCGGCGCCGCCTTGATGGGCGCGCTCGGCATTTCGATCCCGGCCTTTCGGATCGCCGGCGGCCTGCTCTTGTTCTACATCGCTTTCGAGATGATTTTCGAGCTGCGCAGCCAGCGTGAACGGGAGCTCGCCAGCGACGCCGTCGCCATCGACCATATCCGCAACCTTGCCGCCTTTCCGCTGGCGATCCCGCTGATGAGCGGCCCCGGATCGATCACCGCGACCATATTGCTGGCAGGACGCGCCAACGGCAATTGGCAGATGCTCGCCGGACTCATGGCGATCATCGCGTTGGTGATGCTGCTTTGCTATCTGACATTCCGTTTGTCGGAACATGTGGCGCGTTTGCTCGGGACCACCGGCAATCTGGTGCTGAGCCGGATGCTTGGCGTGGTGCTCGCCGCGCTCGCCGTGCAATTCGTGATCGACGGCGTGCTGACGCTGATGGGGAAATAGGCTCACGCGCCCTATGGCCGACCACCCTCTCCCGCAGGGAGAGGGTTCGCGCACCACGCGCCTCACTCGGCCGCCACGTCTCTCGCGCTGTCGCGTCGCCGCAAGGCCTCCTCGCGCTGCGCGATATAGCCGCGGGTCAGCGGCACCGTATCGATGCTCTTGGCCATCTGGATCTGGAAGACCACCTGATCCTCGTATTCGAAGGCGCATTGCGCGATCGAAAGATAGAATTCCCACATCCGGCAGAAACGCTCGTCATACAGCGCCTTGGCTTGGTCGCGGTGGGCGAGGAATCTCGCCCGCCAATGCGCCAATGTCTTCGCGTAATGCAGGCGGAGCACCTCGACATCCGTGACGAACAGTCCGGCGCGTTCGATCGCCGGCACGATCTCGGACAGCGACGGAATATAGCCGCCTGGGAAAATATATTTGAGAGCCCACGGGTTCACGCCGCGCGGCGCGCCTGAGCGGCCGATCGTGTGGAGGAGCGCTATGCCATCCTCCGCTAGGCTGGCGGCAAGCTTGCGGAAGAAGACGTCGTAATCACCGCGCCCGACATGTTCGAACATGCCGACCGAGACGATCCTGTCATAGCTGCCATTCGCCTCGCGATAATCCTGAAAGCAAAATTCGACCGCCTCGCGCTTCTGCTCGGATCGGCGCTCGTCGGCGAAATCGAGTTGCTCGCGCGAGAGCGTGATGCCGGTCACGCGCGCATCGCAGGTGCGGGCGAGATAGAAAGCGAGGCCGCCCCATCCGCAGCCGATGTCGAGGACATGCTTGCCGGGCTCAAGCAGCAGTTTGGCTGCAATATGCCGCTGCTTGGCGCGCTGCGCGGCATCGAGGTCGGTATCCGGCGTCTCGAAATAGGCGCAGGAATATTGGCGATCGGGGTCCAGAAACAGGCCATAGAGCTCGTTGCCGATGTCATAGTGATGCGCAGCATTCGTCGCGGCGCGCCGCGTCGTGTTGCGCATCCATTTCTGGATCGCAAGCCGCGCCTTCTGCAAAATTTTGACCCAACCTGATCCGGCGCCCTGCGCCATGTTGTGCATGGCGACGGCGATCACGTCGTAGATCGAGCCGCGCAGGACCGTGATACGCCCGTCCATGTATAATTCCCCGAACGCGAGTTCAGGGTCGCGCAGCAGCGCCGTCTTCACCCGTTCATCCGCAATCTTCACGAGGGGCGGCTCCCCAGTTCCGTCACCGATGAGAAAGCGCTCGCCGTTCGGTTCCTCGATCTCGAGTGCGCCCTCGCGCACCAGTCGCACGGCGAATTTGCGAAACAATGTGCTCATTTCGCCTCCGCGGCGGGAGAATGTGAGACCGCCTTCGGAGCCGTTTTCATTCGAAATCGAGGGCGGCGTCAACCGCGCCGCGCCAAGGCCTAACTTGGACTCCATGGTTTTCGCCCCTGCGCACCGCTCACCCGAAACGATAAATCGGTTTCCGCATTTCCAAACGGGCTTTAGAACCAAGATCGAAACATGCCCGCGCTTCGCGGGCCGAACTGCCCGCGCTTCGCGGGCCGAACTGCACGGAGGCATCATGTGGGACGCACTCGACCCGGCGCCAGGTATCAAACCCAACCGCGCCTGGCCTATGTTGCGTTCATTCCGCGGCTACAGAGCGAGCTTCCTCGCCGGCGATCTCGTCGCCGGCCTGAGTCTCGCGGCCATCGCCATACCCGCGCAGATGGCCACCGCGCATCTCGGCGGATTTCCGCCGCAGATCGGTTTCTTCGCCTTTCTTGCCGGCACGCTCGGCTTCGCGGCGTTCGGCGACAACCGCTTCCTCTGCTGCTGCGCCGATTCGACCATCACGCCGATCTTCGCCGGCAGCCTCGCCCTGCTCGTCGCGGCCGGCAGCAAGGAGTACGCCTTATACACTGCGGCGCTCGCGTTGATGGTCGGCCTCACGCTGATTGCCGCGGGCCTCTTCCGGCTCGGCCGGATCGGCGATCTCCTCTCGATTCCGGTGACGATCGGCTTTCTGGTCGGGATCGCCGCGCATATTGTGATCTCGCAATTGCCGGGCGTGCTCGGCGCGCCAGCGCCTATACCGCAGCGCGGCGCCGACATTCTCGGCTATCTCGGCGCGGTCAATCCATTCACGCTCACGATTGCGCTGGGCGAATTCGCCATGCTCCTTGTCTTGGAGCGGTTGAGCGCGCGGATTCCGGCGGCGCTGATCGGCCTCGTCCTCGCGACCTGCGCTGTCTTTTTCTTCCGGCTCGACGCGCACGGCGTCGCGGTGCTTGGCACGGTTCCCAGCGCCTTGCCCGTTCCGAGCATCCCCGTGCCCTCGGCGGCAAATGTGGCCGAGCTCGTTCCGCTGGCTTTGATCGTTGCGATCATCGTGATGGTGCAGACGGCCGCAACCACCCGCTCGTTCCCGTCAGATCCGGACAAGCCGCCGAACGTCGACCGCGATTTCGTCGGCGTCGGCGTCGGCAGTATGCTCGCCGGGCTCTTCGGCACCTTTCCGGTCGATGCCAGCCCGCCCACGACCGAGATCGTGGCGGCGAGCGGCGGCCGCTCGCAGCTCGCCTGCCTGATCGCCGCGGCGATCCTTCTCATCCTGCTACTGTTCGGCGCGGCGCTGCTGCGGCATGTCCCGCAGGCGGCACTGGCCGGAGTCCTGCTGTTCGTCGCGCTGAAGATCGTCCGCGCCGATCAGATCGCGACGATCTATCGCCAGTCCCGTCCCGAATTTCTGCTGATTGTCGCCACCGCCGCGGCGATCATTTTCTTGCCGATCGGCGAGGGCGTGGCGATCGGCATCTGGCTCTCGCTCATTCACGGCATATGGAGCACGGCAAGCGGCAAAATTATCGTTTTCGAGCGTGTACCCGGGACGACGATCTGGTGGCCGCCGACGCAGCACCAGCGCGGCGAAAGATTGGCGGGCGTGGCCGTCATCGGGTTCGACGCCCCGCTGTCGTTCCTCAATGCCGATCGCTTTCGAGGCGGTGTCAGCGCGGTCCTGCAAAGCATGTCGGTGAAGCTCATCGTTCTCGAAGCGAATGGCATCTCGCAAATCGACTTCACCGCCGCCGCGACGCTGCGCGAGATCATTCGCGAGTGCCACGCCAACGAAATCGATTTCGCGATCGCACGATTGGAATCAATCCGCGCCCAGGAGGCCGCACGCCGTTTGGGCCTCGACAGTGTACTGGGGCCCGATCATATCTTCCGCAGCGTGGAAGAGGCGGTGAAGGCGCTCGCCGCCGATGCGCAGGTGGTAGCGTCGTAAACCTGCATCAGGTCGCGAGAGTCTTGGTCACGTTCGTCGATCATGGCACCCATGAAGAGGGCCACGTCGTCCCGTCATCGTGATCGAAAAGCCGGGCGCGAAGGACGAAATCGGACTGATCGCTCGCCCTGAACTGGAACGCGTAACGGCCGGCCGGATCACTGAATTCGAGACCGCCATAGAAGCATAAAATGTCCTGTTTCGCGTCCGGCCCCCTACCATCGGCGACCTCATCCTCGCTTTCGAGGAGCCGCAGCACGGGCCGATCGAACAGCCATTGCAGCTTGCGGTCCAATTCCGACGTGCCCTCCGTGCGGGCGAACGGCAACAATTCGTCGCCATCAACCTCATTCTGCTCGGCGATTTTGAACCAGATCGGAAAATAATCGATCCTTGGCCAGGGCGCCGTCTTCGCATCAACGGCGCAGAGAAAAAGTGGCGTCCCTATCATGATGAAGGACGCGATAATGAATCGATCTTCATCAAACCGCTTGAAAAACCGCTTTCTCACTCGCATTTCACGCCAGCGTGGTACAATGCTTTGCACCAAGTCGCGCAAGCCTTGGTCACGTTCGTCGACCATGAGACTCGCTACCGTCATTTAACTCTTTGTGTGGCCACAGAGTTATGGTGGTAACTCCGCAACCATCAAGATCACGAGTTATCATCATCGAAGAGCCGTAGATGTAGAACAAAATCGGGCAAATCGCTCGCTTTGAACTGCAACACATGACGCCCGACTGGATCACGCAGTTCGAGCCCGCCGTAGAAGCGCAAAATGTCCTTCTTCGCGTGCGGTCCGATCCCATCGGCGACCTCCTCCTCGCTTTCAAGGAGCCGCAGAATCGGCCGATCGAACCGCCATTGCAGCCTGCGGTCCAATTCCGAGGCGCCCCCCGCGCGGCCGAATGTGATCCATCCATCGGCGGGATAGGAGTTTGGATCCACTTGCTTGAGCACGAGCGGAAAATATTCGATTCGTGGGTATGTTAATGTCTTAGCGGTGACGCTGCAGAACAGAGACGGCGATCCGACGAGCATAACGGCTTCTGTCGCGATCGCCTGTGAATCCTCGTATTTCAAGAAAAGCTTGCTGAAGCGGCACTCGTCGAAGCGTGGGATTAACTTGTCGACCAGGCTTTTGGGATCTCGATCATATTGGATAATCATAAGTCACCTTGGTTTTTCAGAGAAATGAATTGTCTCTCGGCTTCTTCCCTAAATCCCGCGCCGCCGCGGCGGCGATGAAGCAAGCGCGGCGGCGCAGCCGGTCGTCGCGACGCGACCGCAGAGCGAATTCGAAGAGGCGAGCTCGTCCCAGATGGTTTTCGCCGCGGCGCCTCTGCCGCCGGAACGCTCGGGCCTGCGAGCCGCGCAGGTGAGCGAGGAAAACGGTTTGACGGTCGTGCCCTTACCGCCGGAGCGACCTATGTCGCTGAGCCTCGCCTATGCGCGCGAACGCGCGCCGAGCTTGCCCAAGGTGATCGCCGGCGCGCAGCCGATTCTGCCGGCGAGCTTCCTCGCCTATGCGCAAATCGCGCCGCTCACCCAATGAAGCAAAGTCGCAAGATGCGCAAACCCTCTCCCGGAGGGAGAGGGTGGTCGGCCATAGGGCGCGCTTCGCGCGCCCGTCGCTTACGCCCTGCGCGAAGCGCAGGGCTATGGCCGACCGGGTGAGGGGTTACGATGGTTGCGACGGAAGCATTGTAACCCCTCATCCGGCTTGCTCCGCAAGCCACCTTCTCCCACAGGGAGAAGGTGTGCGCGCACTGGATTGCTTCGCTTCGCTCGCAATGACGAGGCTGACGCGTCCAAGAGCGAGGAGAACACCAAGATCGCTCAGGCGTCGGTGATGCGCGTGCGGCGCGTCTTGCGCTCGACGATCACGGTGCGGCCGGCGCCTTCGCGGCCAGCGGCCGTGACGACGCGGGCCGCACGGCGCGGCGACACGCTCTTCAAGACCTCGGCGCGCACCACCTCCACCGGCAGATCCATAAAGCCGGCGGCGATTTCGATCTGCTCGTTCAATTGATCGGACAGACCTTGCGCCGCGACGATCGCCTCTTCCAGCGTCGGCGGATCGCGTCTCACTCGGCGCGATCCAAATTTCGTGTCCCAGCTGTCGTCCGCCATCAGACTACGCCTCTTCCGGCGATGATTATCGCGAGATCATTGCTTTGCAGCAAGACCCGCCGCCCGCGACAATTGGCGCGCTCTCATGGCTCGGGCTGCAGGCAGGCGCGCGCGAAAGCCTGGAACGCCCTCGCGCGATGCGAGAGCGCCGGCGAGCCATCGGCGGGAATGGCCTGTTTCTCGGCCATCATCATCTCGCCGAAGGTTCGGGTGAGCCCGTCTGGCAGGAAGATCGGATCATAGCCGAAGCCGAGTTTTCCGCGGGCGGGGAAGACGAGGGTGCCGAAGACTTTGCCTTCGAAGCTTTCGGTCCGGCCGTCGGGCCAGGCGAGCGCGATCACCGATATGAAATGGGCATGAAACGGCGGTTTGGCTCCCACCTCCTGCAAGGCCGCTTCGACCTTTGCGATGGCTGTCGCGAAATCGCGCGGACCGCCCGGCGTCAGCTCGGCCCAGCGCGCGGACTGGAGGCCCGGCGCGCCCCCGAGCGCATCGACGCAAAGCCCGGAATCATCGGCAAGCGCCGGCAGCCCGGCCGCCCGCGCCGCGGCGGCCGCCTTCAATTCGGCATTGGCCCAAAAGCTTTCGCCGGTCTCGTCCGGCTCCGGCAAGGTGAGTTCGGCGGCTGAGACGGCGTCAATCCCATGCGGCGCGAGCAAAGCGCGCATTTCCCATAGCTTGCCGGGATTATGCGTCGCGACAAGGAGCTTGCCGGCAAGGCGTTTGCTCATGTCAGGCAATCGCCTGTTTCTGCAGGTCGATGAGCTGGGCGATGCCGGCGCGGGCGAGTTTCAGCATCGCGTTGAGTTCCGCCTCGCTGAAGACCGCGGCCTCCGCCGTCGCCTGCACCTCGACGAGAGAACCCGCCCCGGTGATCACGAAATTGGCGTCGGTCTCAGCCACAACATCCTCGGCATAGTCGAGATCGAGCACGGCCTCGCCGTTCGAAATCCCGCAGGAGACCGCGGCGACGTGATCGCGCAGCGGAATGTCCTTGATGATCGAGCGTCCATGCATCCATTTGAGGCAGTCGCGCAAGGCAACCCAGGCGCCGGTGATCGCCGCGGTTCGCGTGCCGCCATCGGCCTGCAGCACGTCGCAGTCGATCGTGATCTGCCGCTCGCCGAGCGCCTGGAGATCAGTGACGGCGCGCAGGCTGCGGCCGATGAGCCGCTGGATTTCCTGCGTGCGTCCGGATTGCCGGCCCGCCGTCGCCTCGCGCTTGCAACGCGTATGGGTCGCGCGCGGCAGCATCGCATATTCGGCGGTCAGCCAGCCGCGACCCTGGCCGCGCAACCATTGCGGCGGCTTGTCCTCGAGCGAGGCCGTGCACAGAACATGCGTGTCGCCGAATTTGACGAGGCAGGATCCTTCCGCATAGCGCGCGACATTGCGCTCGAGTGTGACCGCCCGCAATTCATCCGCCGCGCGTTTGGAAGGACGCATCAGGACCTCGTGTTCGTGTCTGGCGAGGCATTCAGCCGAAAACTCGGACGCATGCTTGGCTTTGGGGACAGACCGTCATGCCCGCGCTTGTCGCGCTTGTCGCGGGCATCCACGCCGTAAATGTGTTGCACCGTCAAAGACGTGGATGGCCGGGACAAGCCCGGCCATCCCGATGAGTCGCACGCGTCGGTATTAGGCGGTCGGCCGCCGTGATGCAACCCAAGCCTTAGCCCGCGAGCGCCTATCGCGAATCGACGCCGGTGAGTTCGACGCTCTTTTGCCAAAGCTCGACGGCGAGACGATCGTCGCGCGCCGCGCCGGTCGGCACCGCAGGCTTGCATTTGTAGAAGTATTCGCCGCTCACGCCGGCGACCTCCGGAGACGATGCGAGATAGACGATCGTCGCCGCGCCCTTTTCCGGCGATATGGCGAAATATTGCACGAGCTTGAGGAGAGAGCTGACAATCCCGCCGCTCTCGTGGCCGAATCTTGTCGCGACCACGCCGGGATGCAGCGCATTGGCGGTGAGGCCTGTGCGTTGAAGGCGCCGCGCGAGTTCGTGGGTGAACAGGATGTTTGCGAGCTTCGATCGGGCATAGGCCTGGATGCCGGTATATTTCTTCGCGGTCTGCAGATCGTCGATGTCGAAGCGCGCGCCCTTATGCGCGTCTGACGATGTGTTGACGATGCGCGCCGGCGCCGAGGCGAGGAGCCGCTCGCGCAACCCCGCGGTCACGACGAAATAGGAAAGGTGGTTGAGCGCGAAGGTGAGTTCAAACCCGTCCGGCGTGAGCTGCCGCTTGGAGAAGAGCGCGCCGGCATTGTTGATGAGCACATCGATGCGCGGCTCGGAAGCCGCGATCTGCGCGGCGACGCGCTTCATCTCGGCGAGCAGCGCCAGGTCGGCGTAATGGACCTTGTGCGCAAGGCCCGGGGCTTGCTCCTTGAGCCGCGCAAGCGTCGCCTCGCCGCGCGTCTTGCTCCGCGCGACCATGACGATTCGCGCGCCCATGCCGGCAAGCCGCAAGGCGGCCACCTCGCCGATTCCCGAAGTGGCGCCGGTAATGACCACCGTCTTGCCCTGCATCATCGTTCCCTCAATAGAAGCCACGGATGCTCGGGCCAATCGCACCCGATGTCACTCGGCCGGCACAGGCGCCTTGAGGGTGCGATAGACATAATCCGACGCCGGCACATTTTCATCGACTTCGTCGAAGGTCGCGGCAATCGCCGCCACTTTGTCGTGATGCGGCGAAAGATGGCAGATGGGGTCTGCCTGTCGCGCGTCGCCGGTGAGCGCCAAAGCCTGGCAGCGGCAGCCGCCGAAATCGATCGTCTTGCGCGGGCAGGAACGGCAGGGCTCCAGCATCCAATCGGTGCCGCGGAAGGCATTGAAGGCCGGCGAATTCGTCCAGATGTCGGCGAGCGAATGCTCGCGCACGGTCCAAAACTCGAGGCCCGGAATCGTCTCGGCGGCATGGCAGGGCAGAACCTTGCCATGCGGCGTGACGTTCAGAGTGCGCTTGCCCCAGCCGCCCATACATGCCTTCGGATAGCGCGCGTAATAATCGGGAATGACATGATCGATCACGATCTTCCCGGCATAGACATCGCGCAGACCTTCAACCTCGGCGACCGCCTTCTCGATCTGGGTGTGGGACGGCATCAGCGCCCGGCGATTGGCGAGCGCCCAGGCATAATATTGCGTATGGGCAATCTCGACCCGCCGCGCACCGAGCTCGACCGCGAATTCCACCATGCGGCCGGCATGGGCGATATTGGCGCGATGGATGACCGCGTTGACGGTGAGCGGGATGCCCACCTCGTTGACCCATTTCGCCACATCGATCTTGCGGGCGAAGGCGCCCTTGTAGCCGGCGATCCTGTCGGCCGAGGCCGCCTCGCTGTCCTGGATCGAAAGCTGGACGTGATCGAGGCCCGCAGCCGCCAATTGCCGCATGCGGTCTTGGGTCAGGCCGATGCCCGAGGTGATGAGGTTGGTGTAGAGCCCGACCTTGGCGCAATGCGCGACGATCTCGACGAGATCGCGCCGCGAGGCGGGCTCGCCGCCGGAGAGATGCGTGTGAAGAATGCCGACGGCGGCGGCTTCGGAAAAGACGCGCATCCAGGTCTCCGTGTCGAGCTCGCCGGCGCGTGATTCGAGCTCGATCGGATTGGAGCAATAGGGACAGCCGAGCGGGCAGCGATGTGTCAGCTCGGCGAGAATGCCGACCGGAGCCGGAATGGGGGTCGGTGTGGTCTCAAGCGCGTTCATAGGTCCACCATTCGTTTGGCGGCGAGCTCGCCGAGGAGCGCCCGGACATCCGCCTCGACCCGGACGCGCTCGGCCTTGAACTGTGCAGCGAGATCGTCGACGATCTCAGTCAATGTGGCAACTCCGTCGCAGCGCTTCAAGATCTCGACTGCGATGGGGTTGGTCTTCAGAACTCGTTCCGGCGCGAGAAGCAGCCATTCGTCGCGCGTCTCGTCATGTTTCAGATGCACGCCGCGCGGCAGACGCGGCTTCGATTGATCGCTGATCGCAGTCCCGCCGCTCATGCAGCCTGACCGCGGACGGCGACTTTCGTGCCCGGCACCCAAGCGTCCGGCGGGAGCGCATGATCAACATAGGCGCTCCACAAAGCGTCGAGCTGGGCCCAGAGCACGTTGCATTTGAATTCGAGCGCCTTGATCGCCTGCTCCTGTTCGGCGCGCGTCTTGGCGTGAGTCTTGACGAAAGCGAGCGCCCATTCGGAATCGCGCTTGGCCTGCGGCGGCCGCTGCGAGAAATAGGCGAGCGTCTCCTTGCTGACGAAATCATAATTCGCCAACATGCCGGTCATTCTTTCGCTGATGATGTTCGGCGAGAAGAGTTCGGTCAAGGAAGAGGCGACGGCTTCGAGCGGGCTGCGGCTGCGGCAGAATTCGACATAGGCATCGACCGCGAAACGCGTCGCCGGCAGGATGCCTTCGGTCGAGATCACGTAGTCGCGCGGAAAGCCGAGACTGTCGGTGAGCTTCAGCCAGCGTTCGATGCCGCCGTCGCCGGGCTGCAAACCGTCATGATCCTCGATTCGCTTGCGCCATTGCCGCCGGTCCTCGGTGTCGCTCAAGCGAGTGAGAACCGTCGCGTCCTTGATGGGGATCATCGATTGATAATAATAGCGGCTGAGCGCCCAGGCCTGGATCTCCTCGTAAGTGCACTGGCCGCTGTATTGGCGGCGGTGGAAACGATGGCGATTGTGGTAGCGCTCGGCGCCGACGTTGCGCAAAGCAGCTTCCAATTCCTGGGGGCTCAATAGATCCGCTTTGGAGCTCATAGCATTACCTCCAGCCCATCGTCAGAAACATCCCATCCCGCCGCTTCGACTTTCGCGCGTTCCGCCGAATCCTCGATGAGCACTGGGTTCGTATTGTTGATATGGACATAGATCTTGCGGCCGATGCCCAGATCGGCGAGGCGCCGCATCGATCCGTTCTCCCCGCTCATCGCGACATGGCCCATGCGCCAAGCAGTCTTGTTCGAAAGGCCCAATTGCACCATTTCATCGTCGGTGTAGGTGGTGCCGTCAAAAAACAAGAGAGCGGCGTTCTGCAATCTCTTTTGCAGCCGCGGCGTCACTTCCGCGCAGCCCGGAATATAGAAGAAGGTCTTGGCGCCGTCGCTGATTTCAAGGCCAAGCGTCTCTTCGCCTTCGGTCCCGATCTCGACCGCGCCGGTCTCGAGGTAAAGCGGCACTTTGCCAGGCACGGAGAAGGGCGTCACCTTGAGGCCGATCCCGGTCTCGACAGTACTCTCCGCGGCAACGGGTTTCAAATGCACCAGCTCCCTGTTCAAGACGCCGAAGATACGACTGTCCGAAATCTCCGCCAGAGTGGCTTTGCTGCCGAATATTGTGAAGCTCTGTTGTTCACGCAAAGTGAGAAGTCCCGTCAAATGATCGACGTCGCCATTGGTCAAGAAGACGGCGGCGATCGGCGATTGCCGGCCTTTGCCGCGCGGATGCACTTGCGGCGTCGCGATGATCTGCTGGCGAAGATCAGGCGAAGCGTTCAAAAGCAGCCAGTGCTCACCGTCGGCGCTGACGGCCAGGCTCGACTGAGTTCTTGGCCTTACGCGCCTGTCGCCGCTCCATGCGAGTCGGCAGACGGGGCAGAGACAGTTCCATTGCGGGAACCCTCCCCCGGCTGCCGATCCGAGGACGATGATATGCAACAAGGTTCGTCCATTTGGTGTTGAAGAACCAGAGTCTTCGGACCGATCAGATCTCGGCCGACTCGTAGCTAGTGACTTCCATGCCGACGCAAACTTCGACGATTGTCGGAACTGTCCAGGCCATGATTTTCTCCTTTGATACGTTTGCAAAAACGGGACAGAGGTACTGTCCAACGGTGATGCTCTCATAAATCTAGTGGCGCCGCTACGCCAAGGTAGGGCGGCTTTGTATTTCTTACAGATGTTTTACAATCAACTGCTTACGCCAAGATGAGAGGGGCGCCGCGAGGCCTGTTTTCGGCTGATTTCTATAAGCACGTTACACGCAAATTACGCATTTCTGACACAAGCAGCGATCGTACACGCCGCGGCGCTAAGCCAGACGCCCGCGAGGTGCCGCTTACCGCCATCGCCAATCGAATCAGGCCGCCTCGGGGACGTAGTGCAGGACAAGAAGCTCCCCTTGCGGGCAGGGCACGAGGGCGTAGGCACGGCCTTGGTCGTCGCTAAATTCGACGAGCAAGGTGTGGTCATCAAGCTGTTCCACGATCGTTCCCACCTGCCCGCGTGCAAGCCGCTGCGCGGGCAGGTCAGTCAGTAGGGCAACCACGTCTAAGAGGGACGGCCCCTCGGGCTTTGCGTGCTTCTTCGCTTTCATCACAGCACCCAACAGGTGACAGCGTTGCAATGCATGAATTGAGCGTGTCGCCGGTCCCGTGGAAGCGCGTCACAGCGGCGGCGTGCCGTTGAAGCGCAGCACCTCGCCGGCGAGATAGAGGCTGCCGGCAATGAGAATCCGCGGCGGCAGCGCCCATTCACGCGCCACGAGAAAGCGCAGCGCCGACTCGAAGCTCTCGCAGGCGACACCGGGAATGCCCGCCGCATTGGCGAGCGCTGCGACCTCGACCGGTGACCGGGCGACATGCTCGCCCGTGACCGGGACGGCAAGAACCTCCTGCGCGAGCCCTTTGAAGGCGCGCAAGAAGGCCGCGGTATCCTTGCTGGCCAGCGTTCCGCAAACGACGACGAGCGGGCGCGGCGCTCTGTCCTCGCAATCGGCCATGGCCTGGGCGAGCACCCGTGCGCCGTCCTCGTTATGGGCGCCGTCGAGCCAGATCTCGGCGCCGTGCGGTGCCAGGAACACCACGCGGCCCTTTTTCAGGCGCTGAAGTCGCGCCGGCCATTTGGCGGTCGCAACCCCGATTTCCACCGCGGCAGAAGAGAGCTGCGGCTCGATCGAGCGCAGAGTGGCGATTGCCGCGGCGGCGTTTTGGTGCTGATGGCGACCGACGAGGCGGGGCAGCGGCAGATCGAGAAGGCCGCGCTCGTCCTCGAAAATGAGCCGGCCGTGTTCTTCACGGACAATGAAATCGCGGCCGGCGACGCGCAGCGGCGCGCCGACCTCGCAGGCCTGCCGTTGCAAAACGTCAAGGGCGTCAGGCTGCTGGAGGCCGAGGATCGCCGGGACCTGCGGCTTCAAGATCCCCGCTTTCTCGAAGGCGATGTCGGCGACCGTCGTGCCGAGGAACTCGGGATGGTCGATCGAGACCGGCGTGACGAGGGTCGCGGCGGGCCGGGCGACGACGTTGGTGGCATCAAGCCTGCCGCCGAGCCCCACTTCGAGGAGGAGATAATCCGCCCGATATTCGCTGAACAGCTTGAAAGCGGCGGCCGTGGTGATTTCGAAGAAGGTGATCGGCGCGCCGGCATTCTGCTTTTCGCAGAGCCGGAGCACCGCGGCGAGCTCGGCGTCGCCGACGAGCCTCCCGCCGCCCCTCCGGCCGAGCCTGATCCGCTCATGAAAGCGGACGAGATGCGGCGAGGTGTAGACATGCACGCTCTTGCCGGCCGCCTCCAGGATCGCCCGCATGAAGGCGATGCTCGACCCCTTGCCATTCGTGCCGGCAACATGGATGACCGGCGGCAGATGATCCTGCGGCGCGCCGAGCACGTCGAGCAGACGGGTGACGCGGCCAAGCGAAAGATCGATCTTCTTCGGATGCAGGTCGAGCAGGCGCGCGAGGATCGCGTCCCATTCTTCCGCGGCGCTCTCGACGGGAATTCCGGTCATGCGGCGCCAAGCTCCTGCCTATGCATCAGCAGCGAACAAACCCGTGCCAAGGTGGCGCGCATGTCGTGGCGGCGCACGACCATATCGACCATCCCATGCGTTTGCAGATATTCGGCGCGCTGAAATCCCTCAGGCAGACGTTCGCGGATGGTCTGCTCGATCACCCGCGGCCCGGCAAAACCGATGACGGCGCCGGGCTCGGCGATATGGATGTCGCCGAGCATGGCATAGGAGGCGGTGACGCCGCCGGTCGTCGGATTGGTCAGGACGACGATGTAGGGGAGCTTCGCCGCCCGCAGCCGCTGCACAGCGACCGTCGTGCGCGGCATCTGCATCAGAGAAAAGATCCCCTCCTGCATGCGCGCCCCGCCCGAGGCCGTGAAAATGATGAACGGCGTTTGGCGCTCGACCGCGTGCAACATGCCGGTGATGATCGCTTCGCCTGCCGCCATGCCGAGCGAGCCGCCAAGAAACTCGAAATCCTGGACCGCGGTGGTGACCTTCATACCTTCGAGGCGGCCTGTGCATACCCGCACCGCATCACGAGTGCCGGTTTTCAGGCGGTTCTCCTTCAGCCGATCGGTGTAGCGTTTGATATCGCGGAATTTCAACGGATCGAGCGGAACTTCTGGCGTCGACAAGTCGTCGTAGGTTGCCTCGTCAAAGAGCATGTCGAGCCGCGCCTCCGTCGGCATTCGCATATGGTAGCCGGAGCCCGGCACCACATAGAGATTGGACTCGAGGTCCTTATGAAAGATGAGCTCCCCGCTGTCCGGACATTTGACCCAGAGATTCTCAGGAGTTTCCCGCCGCAGGAAGGAGCGGATCTTCGGCGGAACGACATTGGAGATCCAATTCATGGGAACCCTTTAAGCAACTGACGATCTCGGAGCAATTCCGGCGAGACGGACACCGGCGTCTGACCAATCTATGCGCTCGTGTCGGCGCGCGCAAAGCCTCGCCCGGTCCCGGGCCGGGCGGCCGAATGGACGCCGGCCGCAAGCTCGCGCACGAGGTCGGCGACAGCGGCGACGCTGCCCGGCGTTGCTTGGCCTGCTTCATCGAGCGACTTGCGCAAGGCCTCGATGAGGGCGGAGCCGACCACGACGCCGTCGGCGACCGCGGCGATCGCGGCGGCGCTCGCGGCATTCTTCACGCCGAAGCCGACCGCGACCGGCAGATCCGTATGCTCTTTCAACCGGCCGACCGCGGCGGCGACTTTGGCGTAGTCCGGCGCCGCCGCACCGGTGATCCCGGTGATTGAGACATAATAGACGAAGCCGGATGTGTTCGCGAGCACGGCCGGCAGCCGCGCCGCATCCGTCGTCGGCGTCGCGAGCCGGATGAAGGCGAGCCCCGCATCAATCGCCGGCAGGCAAAGCTCGGCATCCTCCTCGGGCGGCAGATCGACGACGTTCACGCCATCGATGCCGGCTTTCTTCGCATCGGCGAGAAAGCGCGTGACGCCATAGACATAGATCGGGTTGTAATAGCCCATGAGCACGAGCGGCGTCGACCGATCGTGCGCGCGGAAGTCGGCGGCGAGCGCCAGCGTCTTGGCCAGCGTCGTCCCGGCCTTAAGCGCCCGCAAGCCCGCGGCCTGGATCGCCGGCCCGTCCGCCATGGGATCGGTAAACGGCATGCCGAGCTCGATCAGGTCGGCGCCTGCTGCCGGCAGCGCCTTCAGGATTGCGAGCGAGGTCGAAAGATCCGGATCGCCGGCCATGACGAAAGGGACCAGCGCGGCACGGCGCTCTCGGGCGAGTTCGGCGAAGCGTGTGTCGAGGCGGGTGGACATCAGGGCGAAGTGGCTAACACGAAGGACGGGGGAGGGAAAAGCGCAGCATGGCCCTCAACTATCGGCAAAGATGTATTCATTTCGCAACCAGCGCCAGTGCGGGCAGTGAAAGGCAAGATCAGCTAGGCTGCGGTTCGCAGCGAAACTTCTTCACTTTGATCTTGCTCGCGCGCTCGCGCGCTTGCCAAAGGTTCCACGTCATCTGCATTCGCAGCCAGGCGTCCGCCGTGCTCCATCCAGCCTTTTCAAGACGAATGGCCATATCCGGCGACACGCCGCTACGGCCATTCAAAAGGTCGGACAGCGCCTTGCGCGTGACGCCGAGGCCTGCAGCCGTTTCCGTTACCGTGAGGCCAAGCGGCTTCAAACAGGATTCGCGGATCACCTCGCCGGGATGCGCCGGGTTATGCATCATATAGATCGCTTTCCTGCACTCAGTGGTAATCGACCAAATCCACATCCGTCACGTCCACGCCGTCGAGGCAAAAACCAGCCGCCAATTGCCGGAGACCGATACCGCCCATTGTCCTCTGCGCTCGCCTTTCAGGGGATGCAGCCTGTAAGCGGGGTTGTTCAGATCCGCTGGACTTGCGGCAATATCGAGCGATGTCAACAGAATGCGCAGCCATGCCGCATGTTGCCGGTTGATCCCGCGCATATCGCCGGTTTCATAGAACCGCTTCAATCCTTTGTGGCGAAAGCGCTTGATCATATGTAACGTGTAACGTGTCGGTTATCAAGACGTAAAGGCGTCCACGTTCTGGTCAGAGAAGAGCCGCGTCCGCGGCGACATTAAGTCTTTTCCGCTGCCGCGCGCGCATGAGACATCGGATATATCCGATGTCTAAACGAGGACTGGATTCCCGCTTCCGCGGGAATGACAGCATCGTGCATAGACAGATGCACTTATTTACGGACAAACACTTACGGTTCGATCACAACACCACGTGGCCGCAGAGAAATGACAGAGTCTGCAGCAAGATATTAACAGGACATATATCTCGTTCACATCCGGCGGCTCAACGTGCTGACTGAGCAATCGTTCGGGCAAAGACGGCAGCCGCGCCGTTGACAACCTGACGATCCGCAATTGCTTCGCGCGTTATGAAGGGTGCCCTACATCCCGCCCAGATGATCGGCGACGGTGAAAAGGTCCTTGTCGCCGCGCCCAGACATGTTCAGCACCATCAGATGATCGCGCGGCTTTTGTGCCGCGATCTCGATCGCGCGGGCGAGCGCATGCGCCGGCTCGAGCGCCGGGATGATCCCTTCGAGCTTGGCGCAGAGCTGAAAGGCCGCGAGCGCCTCGTCATCGGTTGCCGAGAGATAAGTGACGCGGCCGGTCTCCTTGAGCCAGGAATGTTCGGGCCCGATGCCGGGATAGTCGAGGCCGGCCGAGATCGAGTGGCCCTCTTCGATCTGCCCATCGTCGTTCATCAGGAGATAGGTGCGGTTGCCGTGCAGCACGCCGGGCCTGCCGCCGGCGAGCGACGCGGCGTGCTTCTTGTCGAGCCCGTAGCCCGCCGCCTCAACCCCATAGATCTCGATCGCGCGATCGTCGAGGAAGGGATGGAAGAGGCCGATCGCGTTCGAGCCGCCGCCGATGCAGGCGAAGAGCGAATCCGGCAGCCGGCCTTCGGCCGCGAGCATCTGCGCGCGCGTCTCTTCACCGATGATACATTGGAAGTCGCGCACCATGGCCGGATAGGGATGCGGGCCGGCGACCGTGCCGATGCAGTAGAACGTATTCTCGACATTGGTGACCCAGTCGCGCAAGGCCTCGTTCATCGCATCCTTGAGGGTTCGCGCGCCGGAGAGCACCGGCACAACTTTCGCGCCGAGCATGTTCATCCGGAACACGTTCGGCTTTTGCCGCTCGACGTCGACGGCGCCCATGTAGACGATGCAATCGAGGCCGAACCTCGCGCAGGCGGTCGCCGTCGCTACACCATGCTGGCCGGCCCCGGTCTCGGCGATGATGCGGCTCTTGCCCATCCGCCGCGCGAGCAGGATCTGGCCGAGCACATTGTTGATCTTATGCGCGCCGGTGTGGTTGAGCTCCTCGCGCTTGAAATAGATCTTCGCGCCATGTGCGCCGTCGCCTGCCCTCTCACGCGCGTAAGCCGTGAGGCGCTCGGCAAAATAGAGTGGGCTCGGCCGCCCGACATAATGGGTGAGGAGGTAGTCGAGTTCGGCCTTGAAGGCCGGATCTTGTTTTGCCGCCTCATAGTGGCGTTCGAGATCGAGGATCAGCGGCATCAGGGTCTCGGCGACGAACCGGCCGCCATAGATGCCGAAATGCCCGTGCTCGTCGGGGCCTGTGCGGAACGAATTGGGAATGTCCGGCTTCATCAGCGTCTCGAAATTGAATCGTGATTGTGAGCGAAGCGGATGACGCGAACCCCCTCCCCGTTTGCGGGGAAGAGGGTGGCTTGCAGAGCAAGCCGGGTGAGGGGTTGCGCGACCCCTCATCCGCCCCGCTTCGCGGGGCACCTTCTCCCGCAAGGGGAGAAGGAACGCGCACATCCATTCTGGATTGCTTTGCTTCGCTCCTCGTAATGACGTGGTCTATCCGTTCTCGATCGCCGATCCAAGCTTTTCCGCGGCGGCGCGCGCATTGGCAATGAAGGCGCCGATCTTGCCCACATCCTTGACGCCAGGGGCGCTCTCGACGCCAGAGGAGACATCGACGCCCGACGCGCGCGTCGCGGCAAGCGCCCCGCCGACATTGGCGGGATCGAGGCCGCCGGCGAGCAGCCAGGGCTTGCGCAATTTCAGGCCCCTCAGCAAAGACCAATCAAAGGCCTCACCGGTGCCGCCTGTAAGCGCCGATCCTTCGGCAGGCCGGGAATCAAGCAAAAGAAAATCGGCGACCTCCTCGTAAGCAGCGATCTGCGCCAGATCGGCCGGGCTGCCGATCGCAATCGCCTTCATGACTGGCAGGCCGAAACGGGCCTTGAGCGCGGCGACCCTCTCCGGCGTCTCCTGCCCGTGCAATTGCAGGATATGCGGCCCCAAGGCTTCGACGGCGGCGGCAAGCGCCGCTTCCCCCGCGTCGACCGTGAGCAGCACCTTGCGCGCCCGCTCGCCGACTTGTTTGCCGAGGCTTTGCGCCGCCTCGAGCGAGAGGTGGCGGGGGCTCTTTTCGAAGCGGACGAAGCCCAGCATGTCGGCGCCGGCCTCCAGCGCCGCCTCGACTGTCTCGGGCGTCGAAAGACCGCAGATCTTGACGGTGAGGGGCATTGCTTTCCACTTCACGCGTGGGGCGAGTCTCGTCATCGCGAGCGGAGCGAACAGCGCGCTCCTTCTCCCCTTGCGGGAGAAGGTGCCGAGCGGAGCGAGGCGGATGAGGGGTTGCGCGACCCCTCACCCGGCTTGCTTCGCAAGCCACCCTCTCCCACAAGGGGAGAGGGTTCGCGCACGTTCATTCTGGATTGCTTCGTCGCGGCACAATCATCAGACCTTCATGTGCCCGGCTTCGTCGCGCACACGGGCGGCCTCGGCGCGCAGTTCACGCAGCGCCCGGCGATGTTTCCCCTGCGCAAACCAGGTGGCGAGGCTGCCGAGCAGCACGCCGAACATCACGGCGAGAATGAGCACCACGAAAAGCGGCGCCTGGATCTCGCCGGTTTGATCGCTCGAGAATGGATCGAATGATACCAGGACATTGTGCCGATTGGCGACTGCCAAGGCCAGAGCGACGACAGCCAGGGGCACGAGAACGATGAGTTGCAAGGCGCGTTTCATGGTCACTCCCGCAAGCTCGACGCCGGCCCAGGATCGTTTCCGATCGTCCCGCTTTAGCCGGTATAGCCCTCGTTGAGACGCTCGCGCACTTCCTTGCCGGTCTTGAAGAAAGGCACGGCCTTTTCGTCGACGGCGACATGCGCGCCGGTGCGCGGATTGCGGCCAAGCCTTGCGTCGCGGCGCTTCACCGAGAAGGCGCCGAAACCCCGCAATTCCACCCGGTCGCCGCGCGACAATGCATTGGTGATTTCATCGAGAATGGCGTTGACGATCTTTTCGACATCACGCAGGTAAAGGTGCGGGTTGCGATCTGCAATCCGCTGCACGAGTTCCGACTTAATCATGTTCCCGCCCCCGCCGCTCCGCTGCTCAAGCTGAAGCTTCAAAATCCGTCTTGCGTGGAATGGCACCCGGTGACTCAGCCCCTCTGAAATCACCTGACATTCAGCCGATTGGATTTATCTAAAAGTTGCCGGAGCCGGCCCAAGGGGTCGCTCTTTTTTCAATCGGTCGCGCCAACCTGCCAAATCGATACGAGACCGTCAAGTAATTGCGCCTGCGCATAGGTTGCGCCGCGATCGAGGACGCGGGCGAGGCTCGCGAGGCCCAAGGCGTCCGCAACCTTGGCCGAAGCGCTGAGAATCCCCAGCCGTTCGAGGCTGCTTTCCGATTTCCAATCGCGAATGGGAAGGCCGTGCGGAACCCCTTTGGCGTGTTCCATCCAGGCAATCGCCTCGCGCTCGCCGCCGATCTCATCGATGAGCTTTAAGCCTAAGGCTTGGCGGCCGGTGAAGACCCGGCCGTCGTCGACCGCGGCAAGTTCCGCGTCGGTCATGCCGCGCCGCTGTTGCACCAGGGACTTAAACCATTGGTAGCTGTCGTTGACGAGCGAAGCGAGCGCCCCGCGAACCTCCGGGGTCGTCGGCTCATAGCCGCTGGGCTCCGCCTTGAGCGGGGAGGACTTCACCGCATCCAGCTTTACCCCGATCGTATCGAGCAACTTCGCGAAATCGGGATATTGGATGAGAACGCCGATGGAGCCCACGAGGGAATTGCCATGCGCGACGATCCGGTCCGTGCTGATCGCGGCGATATAGGCGCCCGAGGCCGCCATGTCGCCGACGACCGCGACGACCGGCTTCTTCGCCGCGAGCCGCCGGATCGCGTCATAAAGCCGTTCCGCGCCGGTCGTCGTGCCGCCGGGGCTTTCGATCGACAGGATGACGCCCTTCGCCCCCGATTTCGCGATGTCGTCAATGAGCTTCAGCGTGTCCCGATCGCCGGTGATCAGACCGCTGATCGACAGCCGCGCGATGTGCGGCGAAAAGCTCGCCGGGCCGGCTTTGCCCGAGAGCCGCAGGCCGATCATCCCCAGCGCGACGACGAGCAGCACGATCGCCGTCACGCGCCAGAACGAAAGCTTGCGCTGAAGCAAGCGACGATCGACGATATAGTCGGCGGAATTTGACATTGCGACCGAAATCCTGCGCCGTTGACGATGCGCCGCAACCTAGGCCGCAAGGCGAGCCGGCGCAAGCCGCTGCGGCTATAGACAAGCGTCAAGCGAGAGCTCGGCTGGCGCGAAGCCTTCAGAAACGTCGAGAGCCGTCCCAAAAAGGAAAACCCGCGTGGGTCTCACGCGGGGTTCTTGGCCTCGAGCGATCTATTCGTCGCTGCCCTTCGTTCTCTTTTTCGGGGGCTTCGTCGTATCGGAATCGCGCGCCTTGAGCGCCGCGCCAAGAATATCGCCCAGCACGGCTCCCGAATCGGCCGAGCCGAATTGGGCGATGGCCTCCTTTTCCTCGGCGACTTCGAGCGCCTTGATCGATACGCCGACCTTGCGGGCGCGGCGGTCGAACTGGGTGATGCGCGCATCGACCTTCTCGCCAATCGCGAAGCGGTCCGGCCGCTGATCGGCACGGTCACGGGCAAGTTCGGCGCGCTTGATGAAGGCGGTCAAGTCCGTGCCCGCGATCTTGACGTCGATGCCGCCCTCCTTCACCTCGACGACCTCGCAGGTGACGATCGCGCCCTTCTTGAGGTCGGCTCCGCCGGCCGCCTCGGCCGGCTTGGTGGCGAAAGGATCGGCGGTGAGCTGCTTGATGCCGAGCGAAATACGCTCCTTCTCCATGTCGACGTCGAGGACCCTGGCGCGGACGATGTCGCCCTTCTTGTAATCCTCGATGACCTGCTCGCCGGGCCGGCGCCAGTCGAGATCGGAAAGATGGACCATTCCGTCGACATCGCCTTCGAGGCCGATGAACAGGCCGAACTCGGTCTTGTTCTTGACCTCGCCCTCGATCTCGCTGCCGACCGGATGTTTCTCGGCGAAGGCCTGCCAGGGATTGGTCAGGGTCTGCTTGAGGCCGAGCGAAATGCGCCGCTTGACGGAATCGACCTCGAGCACCTGCACGTCGACCTCCTGGCTCGTCGCGACGATCTTGCCGGGATGCACGTTCTTCTTGGTCCAGGACATTTCGGAGACGTGGATCAGGCCCTCGATACCGGCTTCGAGTTCGACGAAGGCGCCGTAGTCGGTGATGTTGGTCACCCTTCCATGGAATCTGGCGCCGACCGGGTATTTCGCTTCGATGCCTTGCCAGGGATCTTCCAGCAATTGCTTCATGCCGAGCGAGATGCGGTGAGTCTCGTGATTGATCTTGATGATCTTGACCTTGACCGTCTGTCCGATGTTCAAGACTTCGCTCGGATGGTTGACTCGGCGCCACGCGATGTCTGTCACATGCAAAAGCCCGTCGATGCCGCCGAGATCGACGAAGGCGCCGTAATCGGTGATGTTCTTGACGACGCCGTCGATGACCTGGCCCTCCTCGAGATTGGCGACGATCTCGTGGCGCTGCTCGGCACGCGATTCCTCGAGCACGGTGCGCCGCGAGACGACGATATTGCCGCGCCGGCGATCCATCTTCAGGATCTGGAAGGACTGCGGCACGTGCATCAGAGGGGTGACGTCGCGGATCGGCCGGATGTCGACCTGGCTGCGCGGCAGGAAGGCGACGGCGCCGTCGAGATCGACCGTGAAGCCGCCCTTCACCTGGTTGAAAATGACGCCTTCGACCTTCTCCTGCTTCTCGAAGGCCCGCTCGAGCCTGATCCAGCTCTCTTCGCGGCGTGCCTTGTCGCGCGAGATCACCGCCTCGCCGAGCGCATTTTCGATCCGTTCGAGATAGACTTCGACCTCGTCGCCGACCTTCAGCATGCCTTCCCGGCCCGGTCCTTGAAATTCCTTGAGGGCGACGCGGCCTTCGGTCTTCAGCCCCACATCGATGACCGCCATGTCTTTTTCGATGGCAACGACGGTGCCCTTGATGACGGAGCCTTCGAGCGCCTCGTTGTGGCCATAGCTCTCGTCGAGCAAGGCGGCAAAATCCTCGCGCGAGGGCGCGTAGGTCTGAGTGGACGACATTGATTCTCCTGAATTACCCGAGGTCGGGCGGCGGCGGCGGTTAGGTTGGTGGCGCTCCGGCCTGCCGGCGTCCATCGGCGTTGCGACAGGACCATCGCCTTGCGGCGGCCGGCGCGGGGACGGCAGGAAAGAGCGGGTTCGAGGGGCTATGTAGCAAGGGCGAGGCGAAGCGGCAAGGGGCGGAAGCTTCAGGTCGCGGTGAATCCAACTCCACTAGACCGATTGCATTTGCCGGGTCGTACCGTTGCGCAGAGGAAAAAGCCTCACACAAAAGGATCGAGCAGCCGCACGCCGCATCCTTCAAAGTCCCGGAGATTCCGGGTCACAATGACGAGATCGTGGACGATTGCCGTGGCAGCAATCATTGCATCCTCGATGAGACCATCCGACCGGCGGTGCAGGAGGCGCGCCCAGCAACGAAAGGCTTGAGTGTCCATAGGGAGCACGTTCATAGTTTGCGCAACAAGGTCAAGCCAAGCCTCGATTTCCGCCGCTTTGGCCGGATCGCGCTCGCGGGTTAACTCGGCACCCGCTTGCAATTCCCCAATTGTCACGGCCGAGACAAAGAGATCGGTATCGGCAGCGCGGCGCAGCCAAGAAATGACCCCACCATGCGGGTGCGGACGCCGTAATTCCGAGACAACATTCGTATCCAGAAGATACATGGTCTCCCAAATTAGCCGAACACCGACGATCTGCGCCTGCGTTGCCGGCCGCGCGGTGCGATGGGAAGTTCCATCCGGGGCTCTTCCGCAAGAAGGAGTTCTTTGAGCGTCGGACGCGCAGATTGTTACAACCGCCGCCATTCGCGGATGGGCACGAGCACGGCAGTCTCCGTGCCGCGTCTCGTCACCACCTGCTGCCCCTCATGGAGACATCTTTCGAGAAACTCACTGAAACGCGCTTTGGCCAGCTGGACATTTATGGGTACATATTCAGAGGTGGACTAGTCACAAGACTAGTCCACATCGTGACAAAAGCAAGAAGGCAAGCGGCGAATTCAACCCCGGATCAAACCAGGCTGGCCTGTATTTGCTAGCGGCAGGCGCCGCTCCACGATCGCCCGCGCCGCCTTGAACGCCGCCTCGATGTCGAGCTTCGTCGTCTCGAGCACGACCGCGTCTTCCGCCGCTTTCAAGGGCGCTGTCGCGCGACCCGCGTCGCGCGCGTCGCGCCGGCGGATGTCTTCGAGAATCTCGGCGTAGTCGACCGTCTCGCCTTGGCTCTTCAGCTCGAGGGCGCGCCGGCTGGCGCGCGTCTCCGGGCTGGCGGTGACGAAGATCTTCACCTCCGCCTCCGGACAGATGACGGTGCCGATATCGCGGCCGTCGAGCACGGCGCCGCCCGGACGCCTCGCAAATGTGCGCTGCATGCCGACCAGCGCCTCGCGCACCGCAGGGATGGCGGCGACGATCGAGGCCGCCTCGCCCATCTCGCGGCCACGCAGAAGCTCGGCGTCGAAGTCGGTCAGCGCGAGGCCGCGCGCCGCGGCGACCGCCGCTCCTACGTCGCCGAGGTCATGGCCCTGGTCCAGAAGCGCCCGCGCGGTCGCGCGGTAGAGCAGGCCAGTGTCGAGATGCGGCAAATTCAGATCCTGCGCCAGACGCCGCGCCAAAGTGCCTTTGCCGGAGGCGGCGGGCCCATCGATCGCGACAATCATGAGAAACGCGCCCCCAACTGCGTCATTTGCGCCGTAAACGTCGGGAAGCTCGTCGCGATCATGGTCGCGTCATCGACCATCATCTTGCGGCGCGCCGCAAGCCCGAGGCAGAGAAAGCTCATCGCGATCCGATGATCGAGCTCAGTCAAAGCGAGGCCCCCGCCCGGCACGTCGCCGCCGCGCCCCTCGACGATCAGGTCATCGCCGTCGATGGCGCAGCCAACGCCCGCCGCCCGCAATCCCGCCGCGATCGCGGCGAGCCGGTCGGATTCCTTCACCCTGAGTTCGCTTAAAGCCCGCATCCGCGTCTTGCCTTCGGCGAAGGCCGCGGCGACGGCGAGGATCGGATATTCGTCGATCATCGACGGGGCGCGCTCGGCCGGCACATCGACGCCGCGCAGCGATGAGCTACGCACCCTGAGATCGGCGACGACTTCGCCGCCCTCGTCGCGCTCTTCGAGCACATCGATCTCGGCGCCCATTTCGCGCAAGGTCTTTACCAGGCCGATGCGCAGCGGGTTCATCATCATGCCTTCGATCACGATGTCGGAGCCCGGCACGATCAGCGCCGCAACGATGGGAAAAGCGGCGGAGGAGGGATCGGCCGGCACAAAAATACGAGACGGGCGAAGTTCCGGCCTGCCTTCGAGGACAATTCTGCGGCCATGCGCGCCGAACGGCTCGGTTGCGATCGTCGCGCCGAAATAGGCGAGCATTTTCTCGGTGTGATCGCGGCTCGCCTGCGGCTCGACGAGAATTGTGCGGCCGGGCGAATTGAGCCCGGCGAGCAGGACCGCGGACTTGATCTGCGCCGAGGCGACCTTGGTCTGATATTCGATCGGCAGCGGCTCCGGGGTGCCTTTGAGAAGGATCGGACATCGGCCGCCTTCGGCTTCTTCGAGGATCTCGGCGCCGGCCAGCGTGAGCGGATCGAGGACGCGTCGCATCGGCCGCTTGCGCAGAGACGCGTCGCCATCGAAGCGCGCCGTCACGCCATGCCCGCCGACGACGCCCATCATCAGCCGGGCGCCGGTGCCGGCATTGCCGAAGTCGAGGTCTGTGCGCGGCGGCAGCAGGCAACCCAGCCCCACGCCATGCACGCTCCAGCGGCCCTCGCCCTGGTGCGCGATCGTTGCGCCCAGCGCGCGGCAGGCTTGCCCGGTATGCAGCACGTCCTCGCCTTCAAGCAGCCCCTCGATCTCGGTCCTGCCGACGCAAAGCAGGCCGAGGATAAAGGCACGATGCGAAATGGATTTGTCGCCGGGCGGCCGCAGCCGGCCGCGCAGCGGGCCGCTCGGTTCGCCGCTAAGCGGTGCGGATTGTTGGAGAATCCTTGTCGAAACGGTCAAAACCCATCCACCTCTCGCCGAAATGGCTGATCTCGTGCTGGTAACATGCAGCTGAGGCCCGTGTCATGAGCCAATCACGGCGCGCCGCGCTGCACGGTTTTTGGGCGGAACTGCCGCCCCGAAGCCACTTTGAATGACCCGCAAGTTCCAATTGACAGGCGGGTTCGGGCTTACTAACCGGAGCCGCGACCCCGCCGCGCACCGACTTGGGAAGCGATATGTGAAATTTCGGATTGCGCCGCATGCGGGACTTAACGTAGCGAAGGTCGCGCCCGCCCGGCTCACGGACGGGCGGCGAGTTTCAGAGGTCAAACCCGTGGCGAAACCCGAGCTCGGCAACAAGCATCACTGCCAGCAGTGCGGCACGAAATTCTTCGATCTCAACAGGAACCCCGTCCTTTGCCCGAAGTGCGGCGCGGTTCAGCAAGTCGCATCGGCGCGCGTGGCGCGCGCCAGCGCGCCGGAGAAAGAAGAGGCCGAAGCGGACCCGGGCGTGGAGCTCGTCTCTCTCGATGAGGTCGAGGTCGTCGAGCCCAATTTGGAAACCGCGGTGGACGACGATGTGGAAATCGAGGACGAGCCGGCCGACGACACCTTCCTTGAAGAAGAGGAAGAGGACACCGACGACGTTTCCGGCCTGATCGACGGCGAAATCGCGCCTGACGAGGAGCGCTAAGGCAGGAGTATGATCCGGAAAAGTGCAGCGCCACTTTTCCGGGGCCGTGGAGCGAAGGCCGCCGGAGCGGCACGGGACCCGGGATCCAGCGCCAAAAGTTCGCGAAGCGACCTCTAGGATTCGGCGTTGCGCCTCGCGCAACAATTGTCGCTTGAGACCCCGGATCGCATTCCGCGTCCGGGAAAGTGACAGGCTGCCGCGCTTGTGGAGGCCGGACAGAGCGTCTATATAGCCGCTCCGCAGATGCCGGGCGTGCCGAAGCTTAGTCCACCCCAAATGGACCGGCTCGCGCAAAGGCGTGGGGTCATAGCTCAGTTGGGAGAGCGCTTCAATGGCATTGAAGAGGTCGGCGGTTCGATTCCGCCTGGCTCCACCATTAGAATCGGCGTTGTCACATTGACCAAGAATAGACGATTTTGGAGGAGATCGGCCTCGACAAGGAACACCCTAAATCATTGATTTTTATCCATGCGGTCTGTAAGCGCCCCGCGCGGTTGACAAGTAAAACTCGCGAACGTGACAACGCCGTTTTCGAGGCTCAGCGAGGGAACCCAGGAGCAGATCGCCGTGCTGAGCCGCCTCGCCTTCGCCGAACTTTTGCTAGATCAAGGGCGGCCGGCAACGGTGATTCTCGACGACGCGCTCATCTTTTCGGACGACGATCGGATTGAGCATCGACGCGGAGTCCGAGGGTTGGTTGCTCGTTCTAAAATTAATTATAAATGTTCGGGTTAATACTTATTCTAAAATCTCAGCACGCTTGTCTGCACACTCCACATTTTTTGCATCGTTGAAAACGAAAATGATGCACCGTTTTTAATTCGGAGGGCTCTATGGCAAATCAGGGACCCGAAGAAGCAATCAAGTTGGCTACGTTCGGCTGGCGAAAAATCAGGCCTCGCGTTTGCATCGCCGCCGGCAAGCAGCACACTCGAACGTTCCTCGGAGAGATTCTGGAAGGACTCGGCTTCGTCACCTGCGAGTGCACGCAAGTCGGCGAGTTGAGCGCGGTGCTCGATGCACAGCTGCCCGACCTCGTCGTCGTGGGGTTGTTGTCGGCAGGTGGAATCGAAGCTGCCGCGATGCTGAAGGCGCTCGCAGCAAGAGCCTTCGACGGCAAGGTCCTCCTGCTCGGCCCCCGCGACTCGCCGGTAGTGGCGGCTGTCCAAGAACTCGGCGAGCAGCTCGGCATTGCGATGCTGCCCACGCTCGCCACGCCTTTTGGCAGCGAGGGCTTGCGCAACAGTGTCGCCACGCTCCGGCCCGTCGAAGCACCGCCGAGCCCTGCAGTCGATGTGGCTGAGGCGCTTCACATGGGCTGGCTTGAACTGTGGTACCAGCCAAAAATCAACACGCGCACGCTCCTACTGTGCGGCGCCGAGGCACTCATACGCCTCCGTCATCCTACCTGGGGGGTCGTTCCGCCAGCATATTTCATACCCGATGAGGGCGATCCCCACATGCGCATTTTATCGGACTTCGTGATTGGCCGGGCGATTGACGATTGGCGCTACTTCATTACGCAAAACCGGGGTGTCGAGATCGCCATCAACCTGCCAATCACCTATTTTCAGGACCCGGAATCGGTCGTAAGTTTATGCCGTCAGATGCCAGATCACCCGGCGTTCGAAGGGCTTATCATTGAGATTGATGCCACTGATGTCATCCGTAACCTAGACTTGGTGCAAGCTCTCGCCGGACAGCTTCGGTTCAGCAACATCGCCATTTCGATTGACGATCTTGGGTCGGAATGGCCGTCGCTGGTTGGGCTTCACTGCTTTCCCTTCGTCGAAATCAAGGTCGATCGACAATTCATCGCTGGCTGCGGCGACGACGGGTTGAAACAGTCGGTATGCCGCCAAATCCTCGATCTTGCCGATGGCTTTGGCGCTCGCACCGTAGCCGAGGGCGTGGAGACCAGAGCCGACTTTTTCAGGGTGCGTGAGATGGGTTTTGATCTGCTGCAGGGCTTTCTGTTCGCGAAGCCTATGACGGCACAAAAGTTCGCGCGGACCATGCTGCGCCACCCCGTGACGATGCCACAGTGATATGCGGGTAGAGTCATTGTGGTGTAGACGTCTCCGCAATTCAGACCTCTAAGAGTCCGTTTGGAAAAGCATTTCCTCTGAGGCCGGATTGTGATTCAAGCTCTGGATGTGGACAGAGCAGACACGTGGCCGGATGGCCAGGATCGCCCAGAAGACAAAGCGCTATCCGTCGGACCTGACGGACGAAG
>DATFNQ010000087.1:0-13701 GCA_035266305.1 Methylovirgula sp. | reverse complement strand
GTGAGGAAGAGGTTCTTGGCGAGCTGCTGGGTCAGCGTCGAGCCGCCCTCGATCGAGCCACGGCCGATGACATTGCGTAAAAGCGCACGCACGATGCCGAGCGGATCGACGCCCCAATGTTCATAGAAACGCCGGTCCTCGATGGCGATGAAGGCCTTGGGCAGATAGTCCGGCAGTTCGGAGAGATGGATCGCCGCGCCTCCGGTGTCGCCGCGATTGGCGAGCAAAGTGCCGTCGTCGGCGAGAATGGCGATGTTCGGCGGCCGCTTCGGGATCGCGAGCTGGTCGATCGGCGGCAGTTGCGCGGCATAATAGACGATGAGGCCGGCGGCGCCGACGGCGCCCCAGATGCCAAGCATCAGCAACCAATAGATCAGGGCGCCGAAGAGCGAGTGCCGCTTCCTCTTCTTGCGCCGATGACGCCGCCGTTCGTCCTCGTCGTGCGGGCCGAAGGTCGGTTCACGCCGCTCGCCGCTGCCCTTCGCCATGCTCGTGCGCCGCCTGCCGCAGAATTCCGCCGTCCGCCGAAGCTGTCGCGGCGCTCTTTCATCCGCGCCTTGAGCCTAGAGCGCCCGGATTAAGGGGGGGTAAAGTGCCAAAGCCGCCCCAGGCGGGCGGCTTTGGCGCGGCCGACGGTCGCGGAAAACTGGGCATTGTGCCGGCCGGCGCTTGCGATTTCGCCATAGCCGCGCCAGAGTTGCGCCCCCGTGCGGGTGGCCGCGGCGGACGCGTTGGTCAGATTGGGTTCGTCTCATGCAAGTCACTCTCGAAAGGGCCGCCCTCTTGAAGGCGCTCGGCCACGTGCATCGCGTCGTCGAACGACGCACGACGATCCCGATCCTGTCCAATGTGCTCGTCGCTGCGGAGCGCGGCTCGGTGCTGTTGAAGGCGACCGATCTCGATCTCGAAGTCACCGAACGTCTTCCCGCCGATGTCGGCCAGCCGGGAGCGACCACCGTGCCGGCGCATATTCTCTACGAGATCATCCGCAAATTGCCGGAAGGCGCGCAGGTCTCGCTGGAGGGAGGCGAGGACGCCGGGCAATTGCTGCTGCGTTCCGGCCGTTCGCGCTTTCAGCTCCAGGCGTTGCCGGAAAGCGACTTTCCGGACCTCGCGGCCGGCGAGTTCACGCACACGTTCAAATTGGCCGCCGCCGATTTGAAGAAACTCATCGACAAGACGCAATTCGCGATCTCGAACGAAGAGACGCGTTATTATCTCAACGGGATTTATCTGCACTCGGTCGAATCCGAGGGGCACGCGATGCTGCGCGCGGTCGCAACCGACGGCCACAGGCTGGCGCGGGTCGAAATTGCCGCGCCGCCAGGCGCGTCGGGCATGCCGGGGATCATCATCCCGCGCAAGGCCGTCAGCGAAGTGCAGAAGCTCATCGAAGACTTGGCCCAAGAGGTGACGATCGAGATCTCGCCGACCAAGGCGCGGTTCAGCTTCGAGGATGTCGTGCTGACCACCAAGCTCATCGACGGCACGTTTCCGGATTATGTGCGCGTCATACCATCCGGCAATGACAAGTATCTCACCGTCGAGCGCGTGCCGTTCGCGGCGGCGGTCGATCGTGTCTCGACGATTTCCTCGGAGCGCGGCCGGGCCGTCAAACTCGCCATGGCCGACGGCAAGCTCACCCTGTCGGTCAACAATCCCGATTCGGGTTCGGCGGTCGAAGAGCTCGAAGTCGATTACGACGCGGCCCCGCTCGATATCGGATTCAATGCCCGCTATCTTCTCGACATCACCAACCAGCTCGACAGCGACACGGCGCTGTTCAAACTCGCCGATCCCGGCTCGCCGACGCTCGTGCTCGATCGCGACGGCGCTCCCGCGCTCTACGTGCTCATGCCGATGCGGGTTTGAAGGCAGCTTCACTGTGCTCAATCTTCTGCCGATCCAGCTCCACTGGCTCGCGACCTCATTCCACAGCGGATGTCGTTGAGGACGCAGCTGAATTGGCGAGATAATTTTTCAACAGCGCGGCGCGGGCCCGGTTGGCGATCGCGGTCGGATGCCCGTCGCCCGGAATGGTAAGCAAAGTGCCCGGCGGAAACTCCTTTGGCGAGAGCGTTGCATCGATGAGCTCGATGCCGGATTGGCGCAATCTTTCCATGATCATCGCGTCGGTAAATCCGGATTTCGCCAAATAGCGGTCGCTTTCGGAAAGATAGAGCACGATCAGGCGGGCTCCGTATTTCTGTTTGACGAGTTCTGCGCTGCGCCGCAATTGGGCGATGTAGATCTGCAGGTCGGCCGGTTTTGCGATATTCACAAAGGGCTGCACGAAGCGATGGAAAACCGCGCTGCTCACGAAGAGATCTTGAAAGATGCGGTTCAGTCCCTCCGCGCAAGCGCCGACGAACACCGGTTCTGCGTCGCGCAGTTCATAGCGGGGCGCTCTCGCCATGAAGCCGTCGCGACATGACGCGCGCTCGCCGTGCCAGGCCGCGGTCTCATAAACAAAGACCTTTGTGTCCGACAGCAGCGGATCGAAAAGGCCGGTCTCGAGAACACGCAGGAATTGCTGCGGGCCGTAACCCGGAAAGCCGAAATTGAGAACCCGGATTTTGCGCCCTGTTAGATCGGCATAGGCCTGTGGCAAGGTTTCGGAATCGGCGAGCCCCTGACCGAACATCATTGAATCGCCGAAGAAGGCGACCGAAGGTCCGGCCGACCCCGATAAGGTCCGTCGCAACAGATGATCGTCGATCGTGTAATCGACGTCGTAGATCACCGCGCCGCCCGACCCCATCCTCCTGCTGTGATAGACGCCGGGCGCCGACGGTCCCCAGCCGATGACCGGCCGGGAGATCGCAAAGCCACGCGGATAGAGGGGCTGATCCGCTTCTATGGCGGCGGAAGCCAGTTCGATCGCGGCAAGGCCGAAGATCGTGGCGGCAACGACGGTCGCGGCATTTCGCCATGCGCCGCGCAAGCCGACGGCCAGATCCGTGATGAGCAGAAAGGCGAAGAATTCGTACGTCCCACGCGTGTACTTCGAATATGAAGCGATGCTTACCAGATAGGCTGCGACGCAGAGAACGCAGGGTACGACAACAAAGACGATAAGATTACGCCGAACACGAGACGACATCGCGAGCCCCTCTTGCTTCATTTTTCGGCGCCCGATTGAGATGACCTAGTCCGGATCGAAGGCGTGCTTGTAGTCGCGCGCCAGCTCCTGGTTCTGCTTTTCCTTGTGAAGGATGCAGTTGCCGATGGCGAGGAACTCGATCTCGGTCCCCATGAAACAGGCAAAGGCGTCCTCCGGCGTGCAGACGATGGGCTCGCCGCGCACGTTGAAGCTGGTGTTTACGAGCACGGGACAGCCGGTCAATTCCTCGAACCGGCTGAGCAAGGCGTGATAGCGCGGGTTCGTCTCCTTATGCACCGTCTGAATGCGCGCCGAGTAATCGACGTGGGTGACGGCCGGGATATCGGAGCGAAGCAGGTTCAGCTTATCGATGCCGAAGAGCGCTTGCTCCTCGCCTGGCATCGGCCGGCAGCGCGAAGCTTTTACATCGGCGACAAGCAGCATATAGGGCGAATCCGCGTCGATCTCGAACCAGTCCGCAACGCGCTCGCGCAGCACCGAGGGCGCGAAGGGCCGGAAGCTTTCGCGGTATTTGACCTTCAGGTTCAGCGCCTTTTGCATGCTCGGCGAGCGCGGGTCGCCGAGAATCGAACGAGCCCCCAGCGCGCGCGGGCCGAATTCCATCCGGCCCTGATGCCAGCCGACGGCCTGCCCAGCCACGAGCGCGGCGGCGGTGCGTTCGATCAGCTCATCATCGTCGACGACGCTATAAGCCGCGCCGACGGCGACAAGGCGCCGCTCGATATCGGCTTGCGCGTAGGATGGACCGAGATAGGCGCCTTGCATCGAATCCGGCCGCTTGCGCATGAGCTTGCAGTCGGGCTTGCGTTTGTCGTCGTAATAGGCGGCTAGCGCCGCCCCGAGCGCGCCGCCGGCATCTCCCGCCGCCGGCTGGATGAAGATCTCGTCGAATCGGCCGTCGCGAAAAACTTTGCCGTTCGCAACGCAATTGAGCGCGACCCCTCCTGCAAGGCAGAGGTGTTTGAGTCCGGTCTCAGCCGACAGCGATCGCGTCAGACGCAAGACCACCTCGTCGGTCACCGCCTGGATCGAAGCCGCGAGATCCATGTGCCGCTGCTCAAGCGGCTGGTCGGGCCGCCGCGGCGGCCCGCCGAACATCGCGTCGAAGCGATCATCGGTCATCGTGAGGCCGGTGCAGAAGGAGAAATAATCGAGGTTGAGCTTGAACGAGCCGTCCGGCTTCACGTCGATGAGCCGGTCGAAGATGGCCTGCGCATATTTCGGCTCGCCGTAGGGGGCGAGACCCATGACTTTATATTCGCCGGAATTGACCTTGAATCCCGTGTAATAGGTGAAGGCCGAATAGAGCAATCCGAGCGAATGGGGAAAGTGGATTTCCTTGACGATGTTCAAATCGTCGCCTTGGCCGACCGCGGCCGTCGTCGTCGCCCATTCGCCGACGCCGTCGATCGTGAGCACCAAGGCCGATGGAAACGGCGCCGGATAATAGGCCGAGGCCGCATGCGAATAGTGATGTTCGCAAAAACCGAGTTTGGCCTTGTCGCCGAGCGCCGGATCGATCGCGGCGAGTTCGCGAAGCAGGAGATCGCGCTGAAAAAGCTTCTCGCCGATCCACAGCGGCATGGCTTTGCGAAACGACGCAAAGCCGCGCGGCGCGAAAGCAACATAGGTCTCAAGAAGCCGCTCGAACTTCAAAAATGGCTTTTCGTAGAAGACGACCCGATCGATGCCGCGGCCCTTGGCTTCGGCGAGGCAGTAGGTGACGGCATTGGCCGGAAATGTCGGGTCGTGCTTCTTGCGGGTGAAGCGTTCTTCCTGAGCCGCGGCGATGATCTGACCGTCGCAAACCAGCGCGGCGGCGCTGTCGTGATAGAAGGCCGAAATGCCGAGCACGAGCATTTCGATCAGAACAGCGTGTAGATGAAAGGGGCGACGACCGAGCCTTGGCTCAGGACGAACAGACCGCCGAAGATAAGGAAAAGAACCAACAGGGGCACCAACCAGAATTTCTTGCGGGTGCCCAAAAATTCAAAAAGCTCTGCGAAAATCGACATTCGGATGCCTCCCTAGAATTGTTTCGTCAATGTTCCGGGCAGGGGACCCAGAGGTTCGCGCCGGGTCCAGTAGGTCGCGGCTTCGGGTTCGAGTTTGAGGCGAAGAGGATCTTCGCCCTTTTTGCGGAGCAACCAGCCGACCGGGACGACAGCACCGAAAAACAAGACTCCCATGATGACCGGACCGACAATCGCGTTCAAAGCGAGCCCAAGCTTGAACCAGGCACGATTGAGCTGCGTCAATGAATTCGGGAAGATAAGCCCGGCAGCCAGAAACGCGACGGCGATGGCAAGAAGCCACCATCTGGGAGAATTGTGGTGAAGGAGGGGCCAGACGGCCAAGACCCCAAGGACGAGACCGAGCGTGATGCCGAACTTTCGGTTCGACCCGGCCGCCAGCTTGCGGAAGCTCATGACCGTTTCATGTGTCTGCATAAGCCACCTTGAACGGCTTCTTTGAAGACGCGGCAAAGACCGTGCGGGCTCGCCCAAATGGAGGCATCCGCCGCGATTTGAAGCACGCCCTCAATGGAAAAGCTATCAACTTTTCCGGGACATGCGCCAATCAAATGAATGATACCGGAAGGTCCCCGCGGCCGATGGTCCGCGGCCGTTCACGCGAACAGGTATTGCTCGCAGATCATCGTGCCGAGACGGGTATTGTCCTCGACGAAGGCGGTGATGAACTCGTGCAGCCCTGATTGGAAGATCTCCTTGGTCGTCGATGCCATCAACCGCGCCAGCACATGGTGGGCATGGCGCTGCGCGGCGCCCTTGTGGCCATAGGCCTTGCCGATCGAATCGAGAAAGCGCACGATGTTCTCATAGCAGGCGATGAGCGAGCGCGGCATTTCCGGCCGCAGGATCAGCAGGTCGGCGATGAGCCAGGGCTTCAGGCTTTCGCGATAGACCCAATGATAGGCGGTGAGCGCCGAGACGGCGCGCAAGATCGCCGCCCATTGAAAATAGTCGACCGAGCCGCCCACCGCCTCCGTCTCCGGCAGAAGGATGTTGTATTTGACGTCGAGAATGCGGGCGGTGTTGTCGGCCCGCTCGATGTAGAGGCCGAGCCGCGAGAACCAGTAGGCGTCATTGCGCAGCATGCTGCGGTGCGCGGCGCCGTCGTAATCGAGCGATGCCTTTTTGACGAATTCCAGAAAGCGTGCGGATTGCTCGCGGTCGTAGCCGCGCGCGTTGCCCATCACGAAACGTTTGAGCTCGATCCAGGCGCCGTTGATCGCGTCCCACATTTCCACCGTCAAAGCGGTGCGCACGGCGCGGCCGTTGGTTCGCGCCTTTTCGATGCAATTGCAGATCGAAGACGGGTTGTCCGTGGAAAACATCAAATACTCGACGACGCTTGCCTCCTCCGCCACGGCACGGGTCTCACGAAATCCCTCCGCGGCGCCCGAGGCTTCGAGGGCGCTCTCCCATTCGGTTCCGGGTCCGCTCTTGGATGTGGGCACTGCCGCGAGCCGCCGCGTCGCATCGATGGTACGGGCGAGGAAATCGGCGCGTTCCATATAGCGCGCAAGCCAATAGAGATTGTCGGCGGTGCGTGACAGCATGATCGATCCGTAGCGACCGAATTACTGATCCAAAGCTTGCGGCGCCCGCGCGGCCTTGGCCAATGCTCCGCAAGGCAGATTTTGAAGGCACGCGTCCTCGACGACCCAGGTGTCTTTGGTTCCGCCGCCCTGGCACGAATTGACGACCAGCGATCCTTCCTTGAGAGCGACCCGCGTGAGCCCGCCGGGCACGACGCGGATGCCGTCGGAACCCGAGAGCACGAAAGGCCGCAGATCGACATGGCGCGGCGCTATTCCGGTATCGAAGGACGTCGGGCAGGTCGAAAGAGCAAGCGTCGGCTGGGCGATGAAATTCTCGGGCTTGCTGCGCAGCTTGTCGCGGAACAGCTCGATTTCCTCGCGTGCCGCATGCGGACCGATCAACATGCCATAGCCGCCGGACCCATTGACTTCCTTCACGACGAGCTCGGGCAGATGCTCAAGCACATGGGCAAGGGCGTCGGGCTCGCGGCAGCGCCAGGTCGGCACGTTCTTCAGAATCGGCTTCTCGCCGAGATAGAATTGGATGATCTCCGGGACATAACTGTAAATCGCCTTGTCGTCGGCAATGCCGGTGCCGACTGCGTTGGCGAGCGTCACATTGCCGGAAATATAGGCATTAAAGAGGCCTGCGACGCCGAGCAACGAGTCCGGCAGGAAAGCGAGCGGATCGAGGAAGGCATCGTCGATGCGGCGATAGATGACATTGACGCGTTTGGGGCCTTCGGTGGTGCGCATATAGACGACATCGTCGCGCACGAGGAGGTCGCGGCCTTCAACGAGTTCGACACCGAGCTTGTCGGCGAGGAAGGAATGTTCGTAATAGGCCGAATTATATTGGCCCGGCGTGAGCAGCACGATCACCGGCTCGCCGCCTGCCGCCTGCGGCACGACGGAACGCAGCGTGGCGAGCAGAGCCTCAGGATAATTCTCGACCGGCGCGACCCGATATTCGGCGAACAGATCGGGCGCGACCCGCATCATCACCTCGCGGTTCTCGAGCATATAGGAGACGCCGGAAGGCGTGCGCAGATTGTCCTCGAGAACGTAGAAATCGCCTTCGTCGATGCGAATGATGTCGATGCCGGCGATATGGACATAGATGTCGTGCGGGATGCGCCGCCCCGCCATTTCGGGTTGGTAATAGGGGTTGGCGAGCACAATATCGGTCGGCATGACGCCGCTTTTGAGGATTTCCTGGGGGCCGTAAATATCGGCGAGGAAAAGGTTCAGGGCCTTTACCCGCTGGACCAGACCTGCCTCGAGCCTCATCCACTCGGAGCGGCCGATCACGCGCGGGACGATATCGAAGGGGATCAGCCGCTCCGACGCGTCTTTATCGCCATAAATCGCGAAAGTGATGCCGATGCGGCGGAACAAAAGCTCGGCCTGGGCGCGCCGGGAGGCAAGAAGCTCGCTCGGCGTCTCAGTGAGCCACCGGGCGACCTTGCCATAGACGGCGCGGGTCGCGCCATCGGTCAGGGTCATCTCATCAAAACATTGCGGCATGTTGCGCCAGTCCGATCTCTGAAAATCCCCCGCCACAGTTTCTAGCAAAATCAATGCAAGCTGAAGAGTGCCGTTGCAAGGACTGCATCGGCAAAGCACCCGTCAAGCAGGCATCCATGGCCCATGGCCACGGTAAAGGAACGGTAACCAATCATAGATAATTCTGCGGGAGCTGCCGGAGGAATGACCGCCGGGCTTGCGCGGAACCGTCATGCTGCTCGTACTCAAATCCCGCGACTTGGATCGGATTTGCCTGAAGGACCGGAACGTCGCGTCGCCGGCTCAAATCGCGCGGGCCGTGGTGCTCGGCGTCTTTTTTGCGCTTCTCCTCGTCTGAATCTTGTCCATCGGGGCCGCCAAAGCAGAGCCCAAGCAGACGAGCGCTGGTGCAGAGCTAAGCTCAGTCGCGGCCATTCAGCGATAAGCTGACCCAGTCCTGGCTCAATCGCCGTTTTCCCGCGCGGCGGAGCTGTCGACGAAAACCATCAGCTTTGTATCGGCCTCGAGCGAAGCCACGGATGGGCCGGAGAAGTGATCGGCCGCGAGATCCGTCGCGTCTACGCCGAACCGGGCAAGATAGCCGGACTCCAGCCTGCTGGATAAGGCCGCCGTCTCGACGCGCGCTGCCTTGCGCAGGCCGGCGAGCGTCGGCCCAAAAATGGTCTGGCTTTCCATTTCGGCGGTTTCAGTGGCTTCCGTCAGGCTGCGGAAGTTTGACTGATCCAGCCGAGCCGGAACGATGCCGGGCTTGTCTTCGGCAACGCGGCTCGGCGCATCGGCTGCCCGCTTTTCATGCGCCGCCGAGCGCAGCCCTTCCATCTGCGCCATCGGCGCATAGGCGAGAGCTTCGCCCTGCGACGGCGAGCCCGATCGGCTTAGACTTTGCGTACTCCTGCCGTCGTTTGGACCTTGGGTGATGATCCCGGGGAGGTCCGGAGCTCGCGCGGGAGAATCCGGAACTCGCGCGGAAGAATCCGCAGCTCGCGCGGGAGAATCTGGAACTCGCGCAGGGGAAGCAGCGGCGATGAGATTGCCGATCTGGTCCTCTTTGGGCATCTCGCCTTGCGCATTGGCGGGGAGCAGCATGGCCATTTGATCGTTCGGGCGTAGCGGCGGCACGGGAACGTCGGCAGCCGAGGCAAGATCGATCGGACGCCGCGGCGGCACAGGCCGATCATCATCGACCGATTTCTCGTCATCGGCGGCCGGCTTGTCCGACCGCTCGGCGACGACAGTGCGGGCGTCATCGTCGTCCGCCGCCTTGCCGCTTGCGGCCTCGGCCACATAAGCGTCCCCGGCCGGTTCGGCGCGCGAGGCAACCGCGCTGGCCGCATCCTCGTGCTCGTCTTCGCCGCCGCTTCCCATGCCAAACAGCCAAGCAAAGAAATTTCCGCCATTGGCGGGCGGCGGGACGCTGGCCGAGCCGCCGCCGGCTTCGATCTCGGCGCGAGCTTCCTCATAGCCCGGAAGCGTGCGCCCATCGGCTGCGATATGGACGGTCTTTCCGTCAGGGAAGAGACGGACGAGCTGATCATAGCTCATGCGCGGCCAGGCGCGGACGCCGCCGACGTCGATATGGACGAAATTCGAGCTCGGATAATAGCCAACCCCGCCCCTTTGAAGACGCATCGCGATCTCGCGGACCTTCTCCATCGACATGCCGGGCATGCTCGTGTCCATGGCCTTGCCGAGGATATGCTGGGAGTGTTCGGCGACGCCGCGCGAGCGGTGGCGCAACATGGAGTTGGTCTGCGGCGAGCGGTAGCCGCAGAGTACGACGATCGGCTCGGTTGCCCCAGCGGCTCGGTAAGTTTCCCAGACGGCGTCGATGAGACGCGGATCCATATTCGTCTCTTCGTTGCGCCGCCAGTCACGCAAGAACCAGTTCAGCTTGGCGAGCACCGCCGGGTCGTAATGGCCATCGACGCGGTAGGTTGCCTCGATCGATTCGCCGGTATGGGAGTGATAGAGGCGGATCGTCCGGGTGTCGCCATTGGCGATCGCCGATTCGGTCGACGACGGGAGCAGAAGGAAAAGGCAGACGCCGAGGAAGCTGCTTGCCGAAATCAGACTGGCGGTTCGCTGCGAGCGCAGGCGCGGCGCGGCGCATAACACGCGCCGTGCGATGCGATGGATAAGGCTGGATCGGAGTAAATCGGGGATTAAGGCGAGGCCGCCTCGACGCACACAAGTCCGCAGGTCCGTGCTTGGGCGCGGTTCTGGCAAGGAAACCCCCGGTTCTCGGATCAGCGGCTCTTTGAGCCGATCTCGTTCTGGCGTCGATCGACGCCAATCACTCTGATTAGTTACCGAGAACCGTTAACGTCGCGTAGCCCTACGGCCGGCAACGTCCCCCCGTTCGCGGCCACCTCCCTTCGATGACACGTCAGCGAGGGAAGATGACGTGGATGTAATCCAGTAAATGTGGCGAACCTGTGTCGCCATAGCTCCGCTTCTCTCACAGCAGAGCGCAGCGCCTGCCCGCGCGCGACAGATCGATGCCGCCACAAGGCATTGATTTGTTTTGTTTTACTGGTCCAATTCGGCAGTGCGCCGATAAGCGCTCTGCATGCATTGAAGATCTATTCTAGCTTGGGCGCCGCTGCGTCATCAAAAGGCATGCAGATCAGGGATGACCGGCGATCAATGGCTCCGATTCACTAGGATTAATTTGGTATTTCAAAATTGCCGGCGATTTTCGCCGCCATTTTAACGGGGCCTGCTCTGGATCGGCGTCGTCCGAGACCTGCTCCGCATCGATGCCGTCATCCTTCTCAAGCCCGAGTGTGATTTTCACCTTGTGCGAATAGCCGTAGAGGTCGTCACGCAATTGCAGACGGCCCGCGTCATCGACAAAAGCGGTGAAATATTCGATGTGGATCGGCAACGGCTTCGGCAGATAGACGTAGCGCTCTGCGCCGCCGATGAGGCGCTTTATTCTCGCCTCGGGCCAGTCGGAACCGAGCACGGATTCCGCAAACCCGAACGGCTGATCGACGCGCACGCAGCCGTGGCTGAAAGCGCGCCGCGCCGCCGCGAACAGGCCGCGCGACGGCGTGTCATGCAGATAGACATCATATTGGTTTGGGAACATGAACTTGATATGGCCGAGCGCATTGCGCTCGCCGGGCGGCTGGCGGACCACGAGTTGCCCGTGGCGGGTGAAGACCTCAAACCCCATTTCGCTCAGATAAGAGGGGTCGCCCGCCACGCGCGGCAGCATTTCCTTGCGCACGATCGACGGCGGCACATTCCAATATGGATTGACGATCACAAATTTCATCGTGTTGGAAAAGACCGGCGTCGGCGTATCGGGCTTGCCGACGATCACTCTGTTGCGCGACACGACCTCGCCGTCCTTAACGATGGTTGCCGTGAAATCCGGAATGTTCACTTCGATGCGGCTCGCGCCCATGTCGCGCGGCATCCAGCGCCAGCGCTCCATGTTGGCGATGATCTCGTCCTCGGCCCGCGCCGGGCTTTGGTCGGCGAGGCTCGCAACGGTGCGCGGCGTCAACACGCCGGAAGCCGGAAGCCCATTCGCCCTCTGGAAATCGGCGACCGCCGCCGCGACTTCCGAGTCATAGAGAAGATCCGATGATCCGCTGGGACCCGGATCGAGCCCGAACCGCGCGCGGATCAAAGGCACGCGCGGATCGCTCATCCCGACCCGAAGCGAGCGTCCCATCGGAATGGGCTCGCCGGCGACCGGCTTTGCCCCGCTGCGAAGGGTGGCGAGCTTGTCGCGCAAGGCGAGATAGGCCTTTTGCGGCGGGTTGAACGATTGCAAAACCGCGCCGCCATCGTCGCCCGCCGCCACGACAGCGGCAAGGATGAGGGCTGGATCGGGAAGGTCAGGCTTGGCGCCGATCAAGTCGGAGATCATCTGCGGATCGACGCGGCTGCCCGAAGCCTGCCGGCCATAGGCGACGACCTCAGCCGACAATGCGACCTCCGCCGCCGCAAGCTTGTCGTCGCCGCGCTCGAAGACCGGAACTGGCAAGCCCTCGAGGTCGAGCCCGTCGTCCCCGGCATGCGCGAGCCGATCTATCACCAGATGGACCGCGCCGGTCGGTTTGCCGTTTTCGATCCACAGCGGCGCATAATCGCGCGCGGCATAATAGGCGGCGATGGCGGAGCGCTCCTTGCGCAATTCCGCCGCGTGACTTCCTTTGCTCTCGGTCTTGACCAGAGCATCGACCGCGCTCTTGACGAGATCGGCGAAGGCGGGAGCCGCCGGGGCGGATGCGGCCGCGGGGGCCTGCGGGCTTGCGGCTGGTACCGCCGAAGCGGGCGCCGCCGCGGGAGCTTCCGGGCTTGCGGTTGGCGCCGCCCCTGCGGGAGCTGCGGGACGGTTCTGGTCGCCTGGGGTTGGCGCCCCCGGTTCAATTTCGGCAGGTGGCGATGGACTCGAGTCATCCGGCGTCGTCGCACTCGAATCGGGTTCGGAATCTGCCGGCGTTTCGTTCTGAGGCGCAGGCACAGCCGGGGCGGTGGCGGTTGTCTCGGGCGCCCCTTCTGAGGTCATCGACGTGTCTGGAGCCGAGGCCGCAGCGTCCGTCGGCGTGGCGGTCGGAGGTCCAGGCGTCAGGCTTTCAGTCGACGTCGCGGCGTCATCCGACGATGGTGTGGACTCAGGCGCGGCGGCGGGCTTTGCAACCGTCTCAGTTGCGGGCTTCGCGGATTCTTCCTTCACCGCCCCAGCGGGAGGCTCAGCTTGCATGGCCTCGCCGGACCAGATGACATCCTTTGCGGGGGATGCGCCGGGTGAATCGGAGCCGGCGGCAGAGTTTGCCGACGTGGTTGTGGCGCTCGCTGGCTCGCTCTGAGCGGCCTGGGCGGCGGGCTCGTCGCCCGGAGCATTGCCGGACTGCGGCGTTGCGGATTGCGGCGCTTCGACCGGCGTCGCTTGGGCTGCTTGGGCCGCTGGGTGATCTTGCGAGATCGCCGATTTCGCCGTCGGGGCGTCCTGAGCCGCTGCCAGACCCGCTGCAAGACACCAGACCACAGCGGCAAGCAGCATCGGAGCAGGCGAAAAGATCAACCGTGAAGCCTTACGCAGCATACTCGTCCCCGGAATTGCCTGTCGAAGCTAACTGCCCGATCGAATTCGGCAGGGGCGATCCGACCCAAGCCTCGATGAAAACCGCGCGGCCCCCTCGAAATCAATCGCAAAGCGCGTCTGCTGCGCCGCACGTTACGTTATCTCGGGCCGACGTGGCCGAGCCGCCACATCGATTTAGGCCGCCGCGTCGCTGTCGTCAGCCTGCGTGCCGGTCACACTATCGTCATAGGCCTGATGGAACCCATATTCCTTCATCTTGCGGTAGAGGGTCGAACGACCGATCCCGAGCTTGCGGGCCACGGCGGACATTTGACCGCGGTAGTAGGCAAGCGCGAAGCGGATGGTCTCGGCTTCCAATTGGTCGAGCTGGCGCAGGTCGCCCGAGTCGTCGAGAAGCCGCAGGACGTTGGGATCGCGCAC
>DATFNQ010000086.1:0-12973 GCA_035266305.1 Methylovirgula sp. | reverse complement strand
CGAAGATTTCACCTGCAAGGGGCAGGGCAAATGCGTCTGCACCGAGACGATCAATCCAGCATCCGTGCTTGGCTACAACGCGACCGACGACAAGCAAAGCGTCTACGTAAACATCGTCTGCATCAATCAGGATACGATGCAAGTCTCCTATTATCGGCGCCGCAAGGAAGATGGAATGGGGGCTACCTATAACTCAGTTCCGGTGCCGCACGAGTAAGAAGGCAAGGAGCGGCTGAATGGAGCCGGACGGCTGCATGATGACGGGCCCCGCGCTTTCGCTCCGCCAGCTTACGGCTCGGCACGCATATTCATTTTGATGTTGCACCCCTGATGCCGTGCCCGGCGGTTCCGGGCCCTCCCCAAAAAGGACGATCCCATGCGCGCGCGCATCTTGCTTGCGGCGGCGATGACGCTTGTCTCGTCGGCGGCATTCGCCGCCGATCGCGGCTCGGTCAGCGTGCCCTTGGGCACTCTCGTTACCCAGGCTCTCTCGATTCTCGAGCCTTTGGCCCTGTCACTCGTCGGCCTGATGTTGACCTGGCTCATGACGAGCCTCGGTCCCGAAGTGGCCAAGGCTCTTCGCTCTGCGCATGTCGATCAAGTGATCTCGCATGCGATCGATGCCGGTTTCGGGCTCGTCGAAGGGGCCGAGAAAGGCAAGGTTCTCGAGATACCCGTCGCCAACGAGGTGATCCGCAAGGCTGCCCAATATACCGTCGACCAAGCGCCGGATCTGTTCAAGGAACTCGGCGAAAGCCTCGGGCCGATGCTGGTCGCTCGCCTCTCCGCGGCCGGTGCTCTGCCGGCAAGCGCCAGTGCGACGAACCTCGATCTCGATCCCTGCGTGGATTTGAAAAAAGAGGCGGCAGCGTCATGAGCCTCGATCTCGGCACCCTCGAGGCCGATGCCGCAAAGATCGGCAAGGCGCTCGAATATGCCCAGCAAATCGATTTCGCCGCGGCCGCCAAGGCCTTCGAGACCGCCAATCTCGCCGGCGAGATTCAGACCGTCGAAGATGTGATGCAAGTCGTCGGCGTCTTCGTGCCGCCAGTGGCGGTTGCGGCGAATGATCTCGCCGCGGCGGTCGCAGGCTTCGATCTGCTGCTGCAATTTGCCAACGGCAAGATTCCGCAAACCACGCTCGATACCGAAGAAAATATCGAAGAGCGGTTCGAGCGGCCGTTCAAGCAGACACCGTCTTCGGTGTGATCTCCTAAGTGAAAGGACAAGACTGATGAAACACCTGCTTCTTGCGGGCGCAATGGCGCTCGCCTCGACGCTTTGCGGCTGCGCCGAATTCGACAACGCCATCGATGGCGCGGTCGCTTTCATCGATGCGCCGAAGACGCAACAGGCCTTGAGCTCGCTCAAATCCGGCGCGACGGCCTTCACCTGCGCCGTCGCCGACGTCAGCGCGGTCGCGGCCCAGATCGAATCCGGCGCCGGCGCCGGACAATCGATGATCGGCACGGACGGCAGCAAGGTCTATGTCGCCTCCGCGACGGTCTGCGCCGCGCTGGGCGGCGCCATCGGGCCCACGGCGGTCATTCCATGATCGCTGCCGTCCTTTCGATCTGCTTGCAGGCCAATCCGGCGCAATGCGCGGCGCAGCAGTTCCGCGTCGAGCCCGCGGCCTGTCATCTTCGCTCTTACCGGGCCGAGGCTCCGCTCAGCGGGGATTGGCGCGCGGTGATCGTCAGGCTGAAATGTCACGCGCCGCAGCGGCATTCATGAAATGGAAGCGGCGTGGCGGAGCGGCGCATGGCTTCGCCGCCCGAGCCTGCGCCAGAGAGACGCGAATGACGTTCGATGGATTTTGGATCACGTTCATTGCTGGCCTCTTCGGCACTTTGTTCGGCTCGATCGCGACGATCATCGCCGCCGTGATCGGCCGCCAACCGACGCTCGCCGCGGTGGTCGACGCGCGAATTTCGGTGCTGATGGAGATCTATGAGAGAACCATCGGCGAGCTGCGCGCCGAGATCGTCAGGCTCGAAGAAAAGATCGATATCTACGAGAGGACCATCCGCGATCTTCCCGATCACATCAGCCAGCTCGAGACGAAAATCGACGTTCTCAAAGCCGATCTCAACGACGCCCGCGCAACCGCGGCCTTGGAGCTTCGACCCACGATCTAGCTTCTCTGCTTGTCCATCCTCCCGCGCCCCCGTCCGAAACCCGGACGGGGGCTTTTTTTATTCCCTTGTCATTCCTTGGCCCGGTGTGCCAGCGGAAGACCGGACGAGGGCGCCGACATCGACGCCTTCGCGCTTGCGAATGAAGTCGATTTCGCATTAGACCGGTGCCAAATGCGCGGGATGCCCTCGGCTGACGGAGAGAGATGATGAGCGTGGTCTATGATTTTGCCGCAACGACATTGAGCGGCGAAGAAAAGTCGCTCGGGGATTTTCGCGGCAAGGTTTTGCTGATCGTCAATACGGCAAGCAAATGCGGTTTTACGCCTCAATACGGGGGGCTCGAAGCGCTGTATCGCAAATATGGTCCGGCAGACTTCGCGGTTCTCGGCTTCCCGTGCAATCAGTTCGCTGCGCAGGAGCCTGGCGAGGCGGCCGAAATCAGCGCGTTCTGTTCGCTCCACCATGACGTGACCTTTCCTATGTTCGGCAAGGTCGAGGTGAACGGCGCCAGCGCCCACCCCCTCTTCCAATTCCTCAAGAGCGAGCAAAAGGGCGTGGCCGGAACGCGTGAGATCAAGTGGAATTTCACCAAATTTCTCGTCGATCGACAGGGACATGTGACCGCACGGTTCGCGCCGACGACCGCGCCTGCCAAACTCGAACCGGAGATCGAGCGCCTGCTTTGAGATCGCGTGGTCGCGCCGACGGCCGCCAGCCCGATTGCCACTTCGCTCCGGCATGGCTAACAAGAAGCGGGCCGCAAGGAAACGATGATGCCGCTGAAACTCGACAGCCGGAGCCGGGATTTCGACAAGGCTTTTGACGCTCTCCTTGCGGCCAAACGCGAGGTGTCGGAAGACGTCGATCAGGTGGTCCAAAGGATCATCGCCGATGTGGCCGCGCGCGGCGATGCGGCGCTCGTCGATTATTCGCGCAAGTTCGATCGCGTCGATCTCGCCGCCCTCGGCCTCGCCGTTTCGGCAAGCGACATTGCCGCGGCCAAACCGGCTGCGGCGCCGGACGCGCTTGCGGCGCTCAGCCTGGCGCATCAGCGCATCACCGCCTTCCACGAAAAGCAGCGGCCGCAGGACCTCATGTTCACCGACGCGCTCGGCGTCGAACTCGGCTGGCGCTGGCAGCCGATCGAAGCCGCGGGCCTTTATGTGCCGGGCGGCACGGCGAGCTATCCGTCTTCCGTTCTCATGAACGCGATCCCGGCCAAAGTGGCGGGAGTCGCCCGCCTGGTCATGGTGGTTCCGGCGCCGGATGGACATATCGATCCGCTCGTTTTGGCTGCGGCCGAACTCGCCGGCGTCGATGAGATCTACCGGGTCGGCGGCGCTCAGGCGATCGCGGCGCTCGCCTATGGGACCGCGAGCATAGCGCCCGTCGCCAAAATTGTCGGTCCCGGCAATGCCTATGTGGCGGCGGCCAAGCGCCGGGTGTTCGGGGTCGTGGGCATCGACATGATCGCCGGCCCTTCGGAAGTGCTGATCATCGCCGATGAGACCGGCAATCCCGAGTGGATCGCCGCCGATCTCCTGGCTCAGGCGGAGCACGACCGCGCGGCGCAATCCATCCTCATCACCGACAGCGCGGAACTCGCGGCCGCGGTCGAGACGGCGGTCGAACGGCAAGTGGCGAACCTGCCGCGCCGGGAGATCGCCGGCGCGAGCTGGAGGGACTTCGGCGCCGTCATTCTCGTCGAAACGATTGCCGACGCGGTACCGCTCGCCGACCGGCTCGCGCCCGAACATCTCGAAATCATGACGCTTCGCGCCGAGGATCTCTCCCGCCGCATCCGCAATGCCGGGGCGATTTTCATCGGCGCCTACACGCCTGAGGCGATCGGCGATTATGTGGGCGGCTCGAACCATGTTCTCCCGACGGCGCGTTCGGCGCGGTTTTCTTCCGGCCTCAGCGTTCTCGATTTCATGAAGCGGACCTCGGTCTTGAAATGCTCCGCGGCGAGCCTCGCCGTGCTCGGGCCGCCTGCGGTCGCGCTCGGCAAGGCCGAGGGGCTCGATGCCCATGCGCGCTCCGTCGCCTTGCGCCTCGGTCAACCATGAACGCAAGCGAGCCAGGCCGGCGAAATCGTCTCGTATCGGTGGTTCTCGACGAGGCTTCGATCGGCCGCGGCACTTCGGATCAAGAGCACGAGCGGCAGATCGCCATCTACGACCTGCTCGAGGAGAACGATTTCGGCTTGCCGGACCAGGATGGCGGACCCTATGGGCTCAAAATTTCTCTCCACGACGCCAAGCTCGCCCTTGAGGTCTGCAACGAAGGACGGGGGACCATCTGCGTCCATGTTCTGTCGCTGACGCCGTTCCGCAGTCTGCTCAAAGACTATTTTTTGATCTGCGAAAGCTATTATGACGCGATCCGTTCGGCCTCGCGTGCCCAGATCGAAGCCATAGACATGGGCCGGCGGGCTCTCCACGACGAGGCGGCGACGCTTCTCCAGGAGAGGTTGAAGGGGAAAGTGGTCTGCGATATCGATACCGCGCGGCGCATCTTCACCCTTGTCACGGCCTTGCATTGGAAAGGCTGAGCGCAGGAGGCGATGCTCTTTCGACGAAGCCGATCAACGCGCTTTTCGATCTGCGGACGGGAATGTTGCGATCGATGGCAGGTAGGTTAGAATTCGCGGCCAGGAGAGTGGGGGCGATCGATCATGCAGCGCTTTTCCGCGATCGGCTTGGTCGGTTGGAAGAAAAGATCGAACGAAATCAGGTCTGGTTCGCGCCGGTCAGCGGCGCAATGGCGATGCAATATCGGGAGGGTCGAGACATTCATGCCGGTTCAACCTTTAAAATTTGCGCCGCATGCGCTCGCTGCGGCGATTTTGGCAGTCCTTTCGCTTTATGCGGTTGACGCCCGTGCCGAGCCCGGCCCATTCACATCCTTGGCAGGGTACTGGAGAGGCGACGGCACCATCTCCATGAAGGATGGCTCGCGCGAGAGACTTCGTTGTCGAGCGACCTATGCCGTCTCGCAAACCGGAGACAGTCTCAACCAAACTCTGCTTTGCGCAAGCGACAGCTATAAGTTCGACGTCAACAGCAGCGTAACGGAAGAAGACGGAGCGATTTCCGGCAGCTGGACCGAGACGACGCGTAATGCCAGCGGCAGTGTGAGCGGCCAGGTCAATGGGTCGGTCATTGAAGTAGCGGTCACCGGAGCCGGCTTCACGGCGGGCATCTCGATTGTGACGCATAGCAGAACGCAATCGGTGTCGATCAAGCCGCAAGGCGGGACCGACGTCGTCGGCGTGACGGTCACCCTTCACAGAGAGCGATGATCAGGAGAAATCCTGGACTCGGGCCTCCGAGTTCAGGCCTTCGCATCAGTCAAACACGCGGGGCGCGCGGATTCCTGCCGCCAAAGATCCATTCACGTCCATCGCGTGCGCTTGCGCCAGCGCAGCAGGAACATGATCGTCGGTCGCAAGATGAAGAGATCGGCGATGAGCGCGGTCAGCATGGCAAAGGAACTGAGCCAGCCGAAGAGCTGCAGCGACGGCAGATCGGAGAAGACCGTCATCGCAAGACCGCAGGCCAGCACGACCGAGGTGAGAATCAACGCGGGTCCGACGAGAATGGTCGCGCGCTCGACGCCGATCGCCGGATCTTCCCCGGGTCTGTCCTCGAGCCGCAGGCGATTGAGGAAGTGGATCGTGGCGCTCAAGCCCAGCCCGAAGGATACCGTCAAGGCAACGACACTGGCGAATTGCAGGCCTTGACCGAGAAGCCAGAGCACGGCCCCAGCAACGAAGACTGGGAAGACCGCCGGCATGATGGCGGCGAGCATTACCGCGATCGATCGGAATGCGGCGCCGATGAAGGCCGCAACGAAGATGATCTCGATCGTCAGCCCATGGTTCAACTTTTCGATCATGTTGGAGCTGCTACGCGCCGCGATCGCCGAGAGGCCGGTCACAGCGATCTCATAGCCTGGGTGCTCCGCCCGCACCTTGTCCAAGGACTTGTCGAGCGAATTGATGATCGGCAGCAGTCGGCTCGAATCGACATCGGGGACGCGACCTTCGACGACGACGGCATCCTGGTTTTCCGAGATGAACCGGCGGACGAGATATTTCGGCAGCATGTCGACATATTGCTTCAGGGTGGCGACGTCCGACTTGCCGGCCTTTTCGGCGAGCCAGCGGCGCAGCGTCTCAAGCGACCAGACATTGCCGATGCCCGCCTGCTTCTCGACCGCCGCCTGGACGGCGGCGATGGTCGCGAGCGTCTCCGGAGCATAGAGCGATTCGCCTTTCGGAAATTCGATCAGGACATCGATCGGGCTGGCGCCGGTAAGCTCGGCATCGAGCTGCCGGTTGGCCTCGATGGCCTGCTTATGATTGGGAACCTGATCGGCGAGCTGATAACGTGGCTGAAGATTGGCGTAGACGATGCCGAGGCCGACGACCACAGCGATGCTGATCAAACTATACAGGCCGGCCCGGCTCACCATGCGGTGGGCAATCCAGCCGCAGAAGCGACGCAAGGCGTCGACGGCAACGTCGGCGCCCTTGATTCGGGCGACGAAGGCCGCTTCGCGGCGCAGCAGAAAGAGCCCGAGAAGCGGGATGACGGTCAGGACAGACACGAGCGCGATGACGGTTGAGATGAAGCCGGCCTGGCCAAAGCTGCGGATCAGATGGGAGTCGGAGAACGTGAGGGCGATGAACGAGAGGCCTGCGGTCGCATGCGTCAGCACACAGGCTGGCCCGACCACATAGATTGCGTTGCGCAACGCGTCGGCCTTGCTTTCGCCGGCGAGAATCCGATCGCGTGTCGCAAACGTCAGCTGCATGCTATCGGAAAAACTGATGACCATGATGAGCGGGGTCATCACGTTGAGAAACATGTTGAGCCGGAAATCGAGCCAGCCGAGGGTGCCGAGCGCCAGCAGAATGGCGAGCAGCGGCGGCGCTGCCGCGATGATCATGAAGGATATGCGGCGGAAGAACAGGATGGCGATCAGGCAGCCGCCGAGAAAGCCGATCGCATTGTAAGTAATTCTGTCACGCTCGACCGCATTGCGGATCTCGAGCTGCATCACCGGCACGCCAGAGAGCTCAACCGTCAATCGCGAGCCGGCCAGATCTTCGTCTACGGTTTGGCGTATCTCATCGACGACGCCGCCAAGCTTGTTGCTTTCGACGACGTCGGGATCGAGCGCGAGCACGGCCAGCGCGAGCCGACCGTCTACAGAAAGAAGTTTGCCCCGAATGATCTCGTTGCTCATCACCTTTTTGATGAGTTCGTCGTAGGCTGCGCCTTGGGGCAGTTCTTCCGGGAAAAGCGGCGTGGGCAGGTGATCGCCTTCGGGCGGCTGCCGCGCCGAAAACAGTGAGATGATTCCTCGCGTACCGTCGATCAGCTGCAGATCGGTCACGAGATTGCGCAGCCTTTCGAGCGAGTCCCTCTCCAGAAGAGTCTTGCCTTCGACGACGATGAGGACGTCGAACTCGCTCGAAGGGAAGCGCTGCGTCACTTGCTCGTATTGCTTGAACGCGGGCGTGTTCGAGCGAAACAATTGGCTGAGCGAATCATCGACCTTGATCCGCTCCACCCCGAACGCCGCGAGGATCGCGGCAACCACGAGCACGACCGCGACCGCATAGGGGAAGCGCAAGGAAACGAGACCCATGCGCTCGATGCCGTACGCCAGGGGGTGCAGCTTGCGTTGCGGCTTCGCCGGAGGCGTCAAAGGTCCATTCCGCAGTTTCTCATCCAAGTCTTCGCTCGACAGGGTCTCTCTCCAAGGAAGCTCGCAGGATTGGACTATTGTAGTGGGGCCAACCGGCTCTGGCCAGAGCCGGCCGACCGCTTCGGGCGATCAGCGGCGCGGGCTGGGCTCCGAGAGCATGGGCGACTCCCGAGAATGGAGCGTCGCGCAACGGCCTTGCTTCGCCGCGCCGAAGGCTTAAATTACGAAATCAGGCGTGAAGGCGGAAATTTCTGACGATAAACAATGACATTCGTCGATGCTTTGGAAGTCCCCGGCCGCAAGACCGGGCGGATCAAGTTGCACGGGCCGGCGGCATTCGAGGGCATGCGCAGGGCTGGGCGGCTCACCGCCGAAGTGCTCGACATGCTGGTTGAGCATGTGCGGCCCGGCGTGACCACCGAGTTCCTCGACAATCTCGTCTTCGATTTCGCTATCTCGCACGGCGCCTTTCCCGCGCCGCTCGATTATCGCGGCTATCGCAAATCGATCTGTACCTCGATCAATCACGTCGTTTGCCACGGCATTCCCGATCGCAAGCCGCTGCGCGACGGCGATATCGTCAACATCGACGTGACCTTGATTCTCGACGGCTGGCACGGCGATTCGAGCCGGATGTATCTCGTCGGCGACGTGTCGCGGCGGGCGCAGCGTCTGGTCGAGGTCACCTATGAAGCGCTCATGCGCGGCATAGCGGTCGTCGGGCCCGGCGCGACCACCGGCGACATCGGCGCGGCGATCCAGGACTATGCCGAAGCGGAACGCTGCTCCGTGGTGCGCGATTTCTGCGGCCACGGCGTCGGTCGCCTCTTTCATGACGAGCCGAACATCCTTCACTATGGCCGGCGCGGCGAGGGCATCACGCTGAAGCCGGGCATGTTCTTCACGATCGAACCGATGATCAATCTCGGCCGGCCGCATGTGAAAATTCTTTCCGATGGCTGGACCGCCGTCAGCCGCGACCGCTCGATGTCGGCGCAGTTCGAGCATACGATCGGCGTCACCGAGACGGGCCATGAGATCTTCACCCTTTCGCCGAAGGGACTGCATCGCCCGCCTTATGATCTGGCGACCTCGAAATGACGAGATCGCCGGATCCCCGCTCGGAGCCCAGCGTCCCGCATTATCTCGGACATCGCGAGCGGCTGCGCGAGCGCTTTCGCAAGGCCGGCGGCGGCGCGCTCGCCGATTATGAATTGCTCGAGCTCGTTCTCTTCCGCGCCATTCCCAGGCGCGACGTCAAGCCGCTCGCCAAGGCGCTGCTGGCGCGCTTCGGATCCTTTGTTGAGGTCGTCGCAGCAAGGCCCGAGCGGCTGAAGGAAATCGAAGGATTGAGTGACGCCGCGATCATCGAATTGAAGATCGTCGCGGAGGCCGCCAAGCGCTTCGCCAAGGTCAGGTTGGAAAAACGTCCGGCCATGGGAAGCTTCTCGGCGGTGCTCGATTATTGCCGGACCGCCATCAGCACGCCTTTGAGCGGCGCAGATGGATCGCCCTCGCTCGCTCGGCCTGACGGTCACGGCCGAAGGAATAGAAACAACCGAGCAGGCCCGCTTTCTCGAGGCGCTCGGCTGCCACGAACTGCAGGGTTTCCTCTATTCGGAGCCGCTCACGGCCGATGAACTCGACGCCAAATTGGCCGAGCAAAGCGGCCTCGCGCAGCCGGCCCGCTCGGTCGCCTAGAACCTTCTCCCTCCCACAGGGAGAGGGTCGAGCAGCTCTGCGGCGTTCAATGCAGCTTGAACTCGGCGTCGAAGGTCCTGATTTCAGCCGGCTTGATGAGCATCGCATGGCCGATGCGAACGCTGTGCAGAGGACCGTCGAGTTTCTCCCGCCAGAAAGCCAAGAATTTCATCAAAGTCGGAAAACCGGGCGCAATGTCGTAGTCCTGCCAGACATAGGTTTGGAGGAATGTCGGGTGGTCCGGCATGTGGTAGAGGATTTCCGCCGTGGTCAGACCGTAGCCCGCGAGTTGCTTCACAAAATCGTGCGAAGGTTCGAGTATGTTTCTGATGTTCATCCCCCTGACCTCCGCGCTGTATCTGGTCTCCGATTCGACGCGCCCGGTATCCATGGGCGCCAACCCAATTGCGTCCCATTATAGTTAACGGAGCCTTACCGCCTATCGGTCAATCTGAGTGTCTCGACCCGGAAACGTGGTTGGCCGCGCCGGGATCCGAGGCGGCTCAGCGCCGGCCCGAATTCAGCCGAAACAAATCTTCCTGCGTGTCGATATCGACAGTCACTGCGGCATCTTCGACAGAATATTCGACCACCCCAGCCGTAGCGCCCAGAATCTGGCTGGCGCCGCGATCACCTTCGAGGGCGCCGATTGCCGAGAAAAGCTTGCGGCCGATGAGGACGGGGTTGCCGCGCCGCCCGGCATGCACCGGCACCACCGCAAGCGGCGCGGCCGCCGTGTCGAAGGCTTCGATCAGCCGGTCGATCAGTCGGGCGGAGACGCAAGGCATATCGGCCAACAGAACGAGCGCCGCGGCGGCGCTCTCCGGCACGGCGGCAAGCCCGGCCCGCAACGACCGCGACAAGCCGGCATCGAAATCGACGGCATGAACAAACCCAACATCGAGGCCGGCGAGCGCCGCTGTCGACTTTGCGGCGGCATGGCCAACGACCACCAGGACGGGACGCGCGCGCGAAGCAAGTGCCGCTTCGGCGACATGCCGGACGAGCGGTTTTCGATCGAGCTCGGCAACCACCTTCGGCCCCGCGAACCGCTTTCCTCGCCCGGCCGCCAGGATGATCGCGGCGATCCTGCTCGGCGCGGGCGGGGCAGGCCCGAGATTCCTACCGCTCGCTCCGAACGCAGCGGCTTCTGGCGCCGCGCGGCGATGATTTCGGCGAGGATGGAAATGGCGATTTCGGCCGGACTCACGGCGCCGATATCCAATCCGATCGGCGCGTGAATCCGAGCGAGAGTTGGCTCGGCAATCCCCGCTGCGCGCAGGCGCTCCAATCTGTTGGCGTGCGTTTTGCGCGAGCCGAGCGCTCCGACATAGAAACATTGCGCCGCGAGCGCCGCGGTAATGCCCGGATCGTCGATTCGCGGCTCATGGGTGAGCAAAACCATCGCGGTGTAAAGGTCGGGGCCGAGGCGCGGCAGAACCTCCTGCGGCCATTCGGCGATCACCTCGCAATCGGGGAACCGTTCGAGCGTCGCAAAGGCGGTGCGCGGATCTACGATGACGAGATCGAAGCCGGCGAGCTTTGCCATCGGCGCCAAAGCTTGCGCGATGTGAGCCGCGCCGAAGACGACGAGGCGAACCGGCGGCACTTTCACTAGCGCGAACGTCGCGCCTGCTTGCAGCAGGCCGCTCTTTCCGGATCTCAGCCGCTCCTCGAGCTCTTCGCCGAGCGGATCATTAGCGATGTCGGCTGCCCGCACCAATCTTTGCACGCCGGTCGCAAGGTCGGTCAAAAGAATGACCGCGCGGCGGCCGGCGCGTTCCGCATTCAGCGTGGCGAGCAGGTCGCTGCGCATCAATCGACTCGTTCGACATAGACCTTGATCGTGCCGCCGCAAGCGAGGCCGGCGCGCCATGCCGTCTCTTCAGCGACGCCGAACTCGAGCAGGCGCGGTGTGCCCGCTTCGATAACGTCAAGGGCTTCGCCGACCACCTCGGCCTCGATGCATCCGCCCGAAACCGAGCCGAGAAAGCGGCCGTCGCCGTCGACGACGAGATGGCTGCCGACCGGGCGCGGCGCCGACCCCCAAGTCTCGACCACCGTCGCGATCGCGACCATTCTTCCGGCGGCGCGCCACTCCTGCGCCGTGCGAAGGATGTCTTCGTCCAATGCGAGCATGCGACGTCTCCGTCACGAAACGCGGAGCTTATCGGATGACGATGGCAGGTGGGAAGACAGATTGTCCCCGACAAGCAACGGCGGCCCTCCTCTCGAAGGGCCACCGGCTCGGACACAGGCCGTGTCCACTTCCGCTGAAAGCGCCCTATCTCTGGCTGCAAGGGCTACCCGCCGAGCGCTCAGCGACGTCCGCGGCCGCCCATGTGACCCATGTGGCCGCCGCCAATGCGGCCGCCGCCAACGCGGCCGCCGCCGCGGACGGCATGAAATCCCCCGGGCCCACCATGGCCGCCAACCCAGCCGTGCCAGCCCCGGCCGCCGCCCCAGCCAAATCCGCTGCGCCAGGCATAGCCGCACCAGTACCAGCCAGGGCCCTGCCAGCCGTCGTCATACCAGCAATAGTTCTGGCCGCCCCAGAAGAATTGAGTCTTCTCGACGCCCATGAGGTTGCTGGCCGATTGGCGAACCGGCGTTTGGTCGGCGACGGGCGCCGCCTGCGCGACCGAGACGATGGAACTCGCGGCCAATGCCGCCGCCGTGAGAGTTGAAAGCATAAGACGCACGTCCGATATCCTCTAATTTTGGAAGATCACGACTCCCGAGACGGGGTGACCCGAGAGCTCTCCCTTCCTTGCATGTGTTTCTTCATTGCATGTATTGCGATCTAGACTTATGCAGCAAAACCCGATCGCAACTGCAGCAAAACCCGATCGCAACCAGTCCTGACTAGTCTTGGCTGCATGAATGGGAGATGAAGCGCATATCACGGCTGCACGTCGCCGAACCTTACCGAGATCAAACTCAGGAGATCTACAATTCCGCTGCGCTTAAATGGTTCCTGGATAAAAAGATGCTAAGGATTGCTTCGATGGACTGGCGCAACAGCTTTCGGCCTTGAGGAGGCGAGAATGCCTTCGGACGAGTGGCATCAATGAACTTTCGATCGATCTATGAGCATGGCTTTGCACGTGTTGCCGCCTGCACGACCTGCTGCCGTCTCGCCGATCCTGCGGCCAATGCCGAAGCAATCGTGGCGATGCTTGCGGCCTTGCATCAGAGGTCGGTGGCGCTCGCAGTCTTCCCGGAGCTGGCGCTCTCCGGCTATGCGATCGACGATCTTCTTTTCCAGGGCGTGGTGCAGGAAGGCGTCGAGCGCGCCATCGATCGGCTGATTGGCGCCTCCGAAGTCTTGATGCCCCTGATCCTCGTCGGCGCGCCGCTACGCCATGCCGGTCGGCTTTACAATTGCGCCCTCGCCATCCATCGCGGCCGCC
>DATFNQ010000085.1:0-24059 GCA_035266305.1 Methylovirgula sp. | reverse complement strand
GGTGACCCTCGAACGCGCAGGCCTCATCCGGCGACAGCCGGGCGTTGCTCGTAGTATCGAAATGCTCATTGATCCGGAACAGTTGCCCGTTCTACTCTGACGTCGCGTCAATCGGTCAAAATCACTGTGTCGAGGTACTAGCCGCTTATTGAACGGCGCCTTCGCGCGCTGCCCCAGCTCCCGGGACACCGCCAGCGGATTGCCGTCGGCTCAATAGCCGCGGAGCGCCAGGCGGCAGCGCGCGACCGCCGGGTCCTGGCTGATCATGATGCGGATGTATGCGATGGCGCGCGCGGCCTCGGCAGGGGTCAGCGTCAGGGGAAGCCCAGCTCGGTCGGCCAGTTCCCTGCACGCGGCGGGGATGCGGACGCGCTCGTCCTCGGCGCGCGAGGGCAGAGCGAGCAGCAGCAGAGCTATCACCGCGAGTACGGCACGCATCCCGAGGTGTTTACCCGACATTCCCCAGATGGCTTGATTGCCGAACTCTAGGTTGCTCCTTTTCGGCTCTGCCGGCAACGCAGATGCAATGTCGCAACCAAGGGTAGCGTACTGTGTCCTCGAACAGGCCCTCGGCGAGAGGGCCTTGGTAATGCGTGCAGAGCGCGCCGATCGCGAAGAATTCGTCGCCCTGTCTGGCGAGGAGCACCGGCTCTTCGCCGACATGGCCGAGCAGCATGGCGCCGTCGGCGATGGCCGTGAGCGCGACGCCTTGGCTGAGATCTGGCCCGCTGAGTTCTTGCTTGTCGTCGCTCATCAGGGTCCCCTTGGCTGGCCGATCGCCAACAGCCTAGGCAGGGCCGGCTTTGAGCTACATCAACGCGGCCCGGCACGCTTTGCGGCACGCCTGCTCGGAGCTCTGAACGAGCATGTCGGAACGAGGCCCCTCTTGCTGCAGGTTTCACCGCCACTGACAGAAGCGAAATCCCCTTCGCGCCGGATCAACGTCCGCATCCGCTGGGTAGCGGCCGCGGCTTTGCTTGTTCTTGCCGGCGTCGGTGGCCTGGCATGGTGGAGCACGCATCGCGCAATGGCGGTGCAGTACGTAACACTGCCTGCCGCGCGCGGCACGATCACCCGCAGCGCGACCGCCACAGGCACCGTCAATCCGGTGCTCACGATCATTGTCGGGGCTTACGACTCCGGCGTCATTCAGAACCTCTACTGCGACTACACTACGCAAGTGAGGGCGGGTGAGGTCTGCGCCAGGATCGATCCACGCCCGTATCAGGCGGCTTTCGATCAATATTCCGGCCAGCTTCTGCGCGATCAGGCGGTGCTCGACAAGGACCGTATAGATCTCGCGCGCTATCAGCAACTCGCTGCGCAGAACTCGATCGCGCGCCAACAGGCCGACGACCAAGCCTATGTCGTCAAACAGGACGAAGGGACCGTCAAGCTCGACCAGGCATACGTGGAAGGCGCCAAGCACAATCTCGACTACACCGACATCATCTCGCCCGTGGACGGCATCGTGGTGTCCCGCAATGTAACCGGGGGGCAGACCGTCGCCTCCAGCTTTCAGACGCCGACGCTGTTTCTCATCGCCACGGATCTCAAGGCGATGGAGGTGGACACGAATACCAGCGAGGGCGACATGGGCGGGGTCAAGGAAGGCGACAAGGCGACTTTTACCGTCGATGCCTATCCCCAGCGGATCTTCCAAGGCACAGTGACCCAGGTCCGCGAGTCGCCGCAGACGGTCCAGAACGTCGTGACCTACGATGTCGTGGTCGGCGTCGATAACAGCGATCTGGCGCTGATGCCGGGCATGACCGCGTCCACGCAGATCATCATCGCGCAAAGAAACGACGTGCTCCGCGTGCCGAACCAGGCGCTGCGCTATGTGCCGGGCGGCCCTTCGGCGGTTGAAGCCCACGGCGCTCGCACGCCGACGAGCAGACAGCCGCAAGTCTGGGTACTGCGCAATGGTCAGCCCGTTGCGGTCACCGTCGTCCCCGGTCTCAACGACGACAACTTCACAGAGATCGTCAAGGGTGATCTCCATCCGGGCGATCAGGTCATTACCGCCGAAGGCGGCAGTCAAGTGAGCGGCCAGCCGGGTCCGCCACACCCCTGAGATGGTGCCGCGATGCCGCGCGAAGGCTCTGAAGCGACGCAGCCGGTCATCAACGTCGAGAATGTGACCCGCACGTTCGTCGTCGGCGATGTCAAGGTCGAAGCGCTCCGCGGAATCAGCCTGACCGTCCGGTCCGGCGAGTTCGTCGCCATCATGGGCTCGTCGGGCTCGGGCAAATCGACGCTCATGAATATTCTCGGCTGCCTCGACCGGCCGACCAGCGGCCATTACTTCCTGGAGGGCGTCGATGTCGCGGCGCTGCGCGAGCCGGACCTCGCCCGCATCCGCAGCGAACGCCTCGGCTTCGTATTCCAGAGCTTCAACCTCTTGGCGCGTACCAGCGCCCTCGAGAATGTCAGCCTGCCGCTCTACTACGCCGCCGCGGGGCCGAAGCGGCGCGCCGAGCGCGTCGAACGGGCGCGCACGGCGTTGCAGCTTCTCGGCCTAGGCGATCGCGAGCGCAATACGCCGGGCCAGCTTTCCGGCGGTCAACAGCAGCGCGTCGCGATCGCCCGCGCGTTGATCAATGCACCGAGCCTTCTTCTCGCCGATGAGCCGACCGGCAATCTCGATACGCGAACCTCGCACGAGATCATGGAAACGCTCCGCTCGCTCAATCGCGAGCAGGGAGTCACCATCGTCCTCGTGACCCACGAGGCCGACATCGCCGCCTATGCCGACCGCATCGTGACCATGCGCGACGGCAAAATAGTCGCCGACGAACGGGTGAGCCAACCGGCAGCGCCGGCCGCCGCTGCCGAGGTTGAGCGCCCAGCGCTCTTCCATCCGCCCGAGCTGCGCGCCCCCACGCTTCCGACCAGCGGCTTTTCGGCCTTCGCGCTCATGATCCTCGCCGCCGCGGCTCAGGCGATCGCACGCAATAAGATGCGTTCGGCACTCACTATGCTCGGCGTGTTCATCGGCGTCGCAGCGCTCATCGTCATGGTCGCCGTGGGCAATGGCGCGAGCGATGCGGTCCGCAAGCAGATCGAGAGCCTCGGCACCAACGTCGTCGTGATCCTGCCCGGCGCACTGACCACGGGCGGCATCCGCGCCGGCTTCGGCAGCGCCACTACGCTCACGGTCGCGGACGCACGGGCAATTCGCCGCGAAGACCCCGCGGTCGCGCAAGTCGGTTACCTCATCCGCCAGCAGGGGCAGGTGCGGTACAGCAACCAAAACTGGACGACGAACATCCAAGGCGTAAACGCAGTCTATCCGTCGATCACCAACTGGCGCATCGCCGCCGGGCGGGACATGACGGCCGAGGACGACACCAAGGCCAACCTCGTCGTCGTCATCGGGCAAACCGTATATCACCAGCTCTTCAGTCCCGGCGAAGACCCGATCGGCGCCTCCATCCTGGTCAAGAGCGTGCCGCTGCAGGTGATCGGCCTGCTGGTCGCCAAGGGCCAGTCGGTCTTCGGCACGGATCAGGACGATCTTGTCATGATACCGTTCACGACGGCCGAACGCAAAGTGCTTGGCGTCGCGGCGCCGACCCAGCAGCAAACGCCACTCAACTGGCCCTATCTGCCGCCGCCCAATCCGTACAATCTGCAGGCGCGACTGACCGGCTTTGCCAATCAGATCTATGTACAGGCGATTAGTCAGCCTCTGGTGCAGACCGCCATTCGGCAAGCGAGCGACACGCTTATTCGCCGCCATCGCATCAAGCCCGGCGCGATCAACGACTTCGATGTGCGCAACCTGAGCCAGTTCGTCGAAACCGCAGAGAGCAGCAGCCGTATCATGGCGCTTCTGCTGGCCGCCGTGGCGTCGATTTCGCTTATCGTCGGCGGCATCGGCATCATGAATATCCTGCTCGTCTCGGTGACCGAACGCACGCGCGAGATCGGATTGCGCATGGCGATCGGCGCACGCCGGCTGCACGTGTTGCTGCAGTTTCTTGCCGAAGCCATCTTTCTCAGCGTCAGCGGTGGGCTCGCCGGGATCGTCATGGGGATCGCGTTTTCTGCGGCGATCTCCTTGCTGTTCCGCTGGGCCGCGCCGGTGTCGCTGACGGCCGTCGCCGGCGGCTTTCTGTTTGCCGCGGCGGTCGGCGTGTTTTTCGGATTTTACCCGGCACGCAAGGCAGCGAGCCTCAATCCGATCGACGCGCTACGCTACGAGTGAGATTCCGCCGTGCATCGACCGCAACCTCGCTTGGACTCTGCCGCAGCCTCTCGACCTCGGCGAGTTCGCGGTTCATCCCACGAAAGCCCTTCTTCGGCGGAGCGACAGCGCCGCGCAGACTGACTTCTGGATCACCTAGGCGGTTGGACCGGGTTGCAATGCCCATATTCGGTATCCACCTTGTCCGCCCCGTATTGCTGCCAAACGATGCCCAAGGAGGATCGGTCGATGCCGAGGCTGATGCTGTCAGCCGCACCGGTTACGGACACGTTGCTAATTGAAACCTTGCTGAAACTGTAACTGTGACCGCCTTCTTCGGCCGTCAATGTCTTCTTGTCTTCATCAAACACGACGACAATCGGTCGGCTTTCGGATCCGGGTTTGGTCTCTGTGTCGGTCAAGACGCAATCGAGCTCCCGCGGTGTGGCAGATGCGTCGGCAATCCATGCGAAGACTATCGTCAACACACTCGCTATAATCGCCATCGGCGAGCGAACTCGTATTCTCATTCTGTCCTCAATCACGAAGTAGTGCTCGGGCAAACTCTCGCTTCACGCTCTTCGCTCCGGGGCATCGCGCGAACAGCGGCGGTCGTGACAAATGCTTCGCCGTTTCGCCGCGTTGTGCTCTGGACATTATCCGTTCAACGCCTGTCGCGAGCTCCTTCACGGTGATGGTTGGAACGCCTTTACGAACGCAGAAATATCCCGCTTCACAAATGCTCGCCGCAAGAGGACAGAGCAGACTTTTTCAACACAATCGGTCATGGCGGAAATTCAGAGCGAGACGCCGCCGTGCGTGTGGCGAGCGGGCGCCCTCAGAACGGCAGGTTGAACACCCGCCCCGGCACCAATTCGCCATGTTCGACCGCGCCGACCGCGACCACGACCCCGCCGCACGAAGCATAGGCCGGCCCGCCCATCGGCGCGTCGCGGCCGCGCAGCAGGATCGATTGGCCGCGCCGCAGGCGCGCCGCGGCATCCCGGTCGACCACGACCCGCGGCATTTCCATGAGGCCGGCCTCGACTCGCAGCAACGCGCCGGCGGCGGGCGCTTCCATGAGGTGCGCCAGCGGCACGGCGTCCTCTTCGCCGAAAGGGCCGACCCGCGTGCGCCGCAGCGCCGCGACGTGGCCGTAGCAGCCGAGCCTGCGGCCAAGGTCGCGTGCCAGCGCCCGCACATAGGTGCCCTTGCCGCAGCGCGCCTCGAAGGTCGCGGCATCGCGTGTCGCCGCGACGAGCGCGAGCGCGTGAATCGAAACCGGGCGCCGCGCAAGATCCGGCATCTCGCCGTCGCGGGCGATGTCATAGGCGCGTTCGCCGCCGATTTTGATGGCGGAGAAGTCGGGCGGCCGCTGCATGATCCGCCCGGTGAATTCGGGCAGCGCGGCGCGGATCTCAGCCGGCTCGGGCCTGCGTTCAGATTGCGCGACGATCGTGCCGTCCGCATCGTCGGAATCCGTCTCGGCCCCCCAGGCGATCATGAACCGGTAGGTCTTTTCGCCGTCCTGCACGAAGGGCACGGTCTTCGTCGCCTCGCCGAAGGCGACGGGCAGGACGCCTGACGCGAGCGGATCGAGCGTGCCGGCGTGGCCCGCCTTCTTGGCGTTGAACAGGCGCTTCAGCCGGGCGACGGCGTGGGTCGAGGTCATCCCGACGGGCTTGTCGAGCACCACCCAGCCGTTGACATCGACGCGGCTCGAACGGGGCGCATTCATCGCTTGTCCGCATCCGTCATGAGATCGCGCTTCACCTGCGGCGAATCGAGCAAGGCATCGATCTTGGCGCCGCTCTCGAAGCTCTGGTCGGCCTTGAAACGTACCTCCGGCGCGAACCTGAGATTGATCCGGCCGGCGATCTCGCCGCGCAGAAATTTCTTGTGGCGCTCGAGCGCGGCCAGCACGTCATTCATGTCCTTGCCGCCGAGCGGCATGACATAGACGGTCGCGAGCTTCAGATCCGGGCTCATCCGCACGTCGGGCACGGTGACGACGTGGCCTTCGAGCACCGGATCCCTGACCGCGCCGCGGGCGAGCAGATCGGAGAGGGTGTGGCGGATGAGCTCGCCGACGCGCAACATGCGCTGCGAAGGCTCGCCGCCGTTATGATGAACTCTGGACATTGGAGGGTTCTGTTGGCTTCTAAGGTTCGGATAAGTCTGTTTCGTCCGGCGGAGATGCAATCTCGTCGCGGGTCATCAGGCGCTCAAGCACGTTAACGACCGCACGTTCCGCGCGCGTGTCGATCTGGTCGCGAAGGGAGGTTTGAACGAAGCCGACCAAGATTTTCAATTCCCCTGCCTGTTCGTCGACTTGGCGCTGCAACGCAATAAGACGTTCGTCGAGTGCCTTGTTCTCTTGCTGCAGCCTCGTGACCGAACTTCAAGTTGAAGAATATTGACGAGGAATTCACCGATCTTCTTCCAAGACGGTAAGGGTATTTCCTTCTTGTTATCCGCTTCCCGACCTTTTGGCGCCTCAGTCATGTCCGGCCACTAATGCGTCTAGAAGAACTCGGGTTTCCTTTTGCATCCGATCTATGCGGTGCCCTCTTGCCGCGAGTTCCGTCACGACCGCGCCGCGTTCCTCCGCGGCCTTCGTCAGAAGCTCCGCCGACCTCGCCAAAGATTGGGCGGCCGCATCGAGCATCGCCGGCGCATCGACAGATTTATCTTCGGATGAGTCGACGCCAGAGCCGCGAGCGGCGGCGCCCTGAACCTTGGCGAAAACGCTCTCGACCGGCTTTAAGGCTTCCTTGGCGAGGTTGGTATAGAGCTCGCCGATCTTGGTCGCTTGCGCCACGAAGCCCTCGTAAGCGGACTTGAAATATTCGGACTGGATCTGGACCGCGTCGTCGAGCGACTTGGCACTCAGCAATTTCTCGACATAGGCGGCGTTCGTATCGACGAATTTCATGATCACGAAGTGATCGCCATCTGCCACAATTCGCGCACCCGACCATCTTCCGAACGAGATTTTCTCTTCGACAAGATCGCGAGCCATCAAATCGTCCAACAGACTTTGGATCCTTTCCGCTGTCGGTACCGGCTCAGATGACATTGGAGCTCCCTCAGATCATCGATCTTGGCCTCACAGCGACCGTTTGATCTCCTGCACGTTGTAGCATTCGATGACGTCGCCGACGCGCATATCCTGGTAGTTCTCGAAAGCCATGCCGCATTCCTGGCCGGCGACGACTTCCTTCACCTCGTCCTTGAAGCGCTTGAGCGTCGACAGTCTGCCCTCGTGCACGACGACATTGTCGCGGATCAATCGGACGTTGGCGCCGCGCTGGACGACGCCCTCGGTCACCCGGCAGCCGGCCACTTTCCCGACCTTGGAGATGGTGAACACCTCAAGGATCTGCGCATTGCCAAGCATCTCTTCGCGCAAGGTCGGCGGCAGCAGGCCGGACATCGCCGCCTTCACGTCGTCGACGAGGTTGTAGATGATGTTGTAGTAGCGGATCTCGATGCCGGCCTGCTCGGCGAGCGCGCGCGCCTCCTTATGCGCCCGCACGTTGAAGCCGATGACCGCCGCATTCGAGGCTTCCGCCAAGGTTATGTCGGATTCGGTAATGCCGCCCACGCCCGCGTGAATGACGCGCGCGGCGACTTCCTCCGTGTTGAGCTTCTCCAGCGTCGCGACAATCGCCTCGACCGAGCCCTGCACGTCGCCTTTGATGACGAGCGGGAACTCCTTGCGCCCGACCGTCTTCAGTTGGCTCATCATATCGGCGAGTGAGCCGCGCGCGACGCCGCCGCGCACCGCCGCCTTCTCGCGTTTCTGCCGTTCGCGATATTCGGCGATCTCGCGCGCACGGGCTTCGGTGTCTACCACCGCGACGCGGTCGCCGGCTTCGGGCGAGCCCGAAAATCCCAAAACTTCGACCGGCATCGAGGGACCCGCCTCATGCCGTGGCGCGCCTTTGTCATCGATGAGCGCCCGGACGCGGCCCCATTGCGAGCCGCCGACGATCAGATCGCCGACGCGCAAAGTTCCGCGCTGGACGAGAACGGTGGCGACCGGGCCACGGCCGCGGTCGAGCCGCGCTTCGATGACCGTGCCTTCGGCGGGGCGCGTCGGGTCTGCCTTGAGATCGAGGACTTCGGCCTGCAAGGCGATCAGATCGAGCAGCTTGTCGAGATTGGTCCGCTGGGTTGCCGAAACTTCCACCTCGAGCGTCTCGCCGCCGAGCGACTCGACCTGCACCTCATGCTGCAACAATTCGCTGCGCACACGCTCGGGCTTTGCATCGGGCTTGTCGATCTTGTTGATCGCCACGATGAGCGGCACGCCCGCGGCCCGCGCATGGGCGATCGCCTCAACCGTCTGCGGCATGACGCCGTCATCGGCGGCGACGACGAGCACCACGATGTCCGTCACCTTGGCGCCGCGCGCGCGCATCGCCGTGAAGGCGGCGTGGCCGGTCGTGTCGATGAAGGTGACGGGGGTGCCGTTCGGCGCGACGATCTGATAAGCGCCGATGTGCTGGGTGATGCCGCCGGCCTCGCTGGAGACGACGTTGGCATGCCGGATCGCGTCGAGAAGCGACGTCTTGCCGTGATCGACATGGCCCATGATGGTGACCACGGGCGGCCGCGGCAAAAGATTGGCGGCCGCATCGGGCGTGTCGAACAGGCCCTCCTCCACGTCGGATTCGGCGATGCGCTTGACGGTGTGACCCAGCTCCTCGGCGACGAGCTGCGCCGTATCGGCGTCGATCACGTCGGTGATCTTCGCCATCTGGCCTTGCTTCATCAGAAGCTTGATGACGTCGACGCCGCGTTCCGACATGCGGTTGGCGAGTTCCTGAATCGTGATCGTCTCGGGCAGGATGACCTCGCGCGAGAGCTTTTCCTTCTGCTCGGCGACATGGCCCTTGAGCCTTTGCACGCGCCGCCGGAAAGCGGCGACCGAGCGGGTGCGCTCGTCCTCCTCTCCCGTGGCGCTGGCAACCGTCAGACGGCCGCGGTTCTTCTGCTCGCCGCCACGGCTCGGGCGCGGCAGCACGATCTTGGTCGGCATGCCGGGTCGGCGAATAATGCGCTTGGTGTCCTCTTCCTCGACCGCCACCAGACGCCCGCCAACGGCCGGCGCCACGCCGGTAAACACGCCGAGCGGCTTTCTTGTGCTGGACGGAGCGGCAGGCGCAGCGGGCGGCGCGCCGGCCTCGAGCCGCCGCTTGGCCTCCTGCTCGGAACGCCGCTTGGCTTCCGCCTCATGCGCGCGGCGCGCCTCTTCCTCGCGCTTGCGCTCAGCGGCAGCGGCGCGCTCTTCCTGCTCGCGCGTCTCGCGTTCTTCACGCGCCTGCGCCTCGGCCAAGGCCAGACGGCGCTCTTCGTCTTCGCGCTCGCGCGCTCCAGAAAGGGCACGGCTGCGCGCTTCGCGCTCCTCTTCGGTCAGCGAACGCAAGACGACGCCGGCGGCCGGCCGAAACGTCGCGGGACGCTGCGGGGCCTCGATACGCTGGCGTTCCTGCGGCTGCGCAGGGTGCGCGGGCGCGGCGGGCGCAGGCGCGGCCTCGCGCGGCGGGTGCGCCTCGGCGGGGCCCAGCGCCCGGCGCTTCACCTTTTCGACCACAACCGTCTTGGAGCGCCCGTGCGAAAAGCTCTGACGCACGGTTCCCGCCTCGACCGGTCGTTTCAGCGACAAGGTCTTGGTCGGAGCGACGCTCAAAGTGGTGTCGCCGGAATTCTTCGATTCAGCCATTCGTTCCATATCCCAGGGCCAAGCCCACTATGTCACAAAATTCCAGGGCCACGCCCATTTATGTCGTAAGCGGCGCGCCTGCGCCGGGCTACTTGAAACGCTTCTGAGCGTCGAAGTCGCCCCTCGCTACCTCAGATTGCTCCGTCGTCAGCTGCTTCCAGTGCCCCTTCTGCCGAATCCGATGGGTCGGAAACGGAAGGAGCGGAGCGGTAACGCTCCAATCTGCGGCAGTGCGAAAGAAACGCCTCGCTCGCCGTCCCTTCGGTGAGCGCTGCATGTATCACATTTGTCAAGCCGAGTGCCAAACTCAATTGGGGCGACGTGAAGAGCCTGATCTCCGCCCTTTCCTCCCCGCCGAACCGGCGGCGAAGGGCTTGCGACAGCTTGCGGCCGCCGTCGGCGCCCCCGTCGCTGGCATGCACAAGGCCGACGACGCTGCCACCCTTGATCGCCGCCTCCGCTTTGAAGAAGCCGGTGACGACTTGGCCGGCCTTCTTGGCGAGCGACAGCGCCTGAAGACAGTTTTCAGTCAGCAAGGCTTCGATGTCCGCGGGCAAGGACCCGGAAACCTTGACCTCGGCCTTGAATGCGCGGGCGAAAGCCTTTCGCTGAACGGCCGCTGCAACCGCATCCGCCCGAGCAGCGACCCAGACGCCGCGCCCGGGCAATTTGCGGCGCAGATCCGCAACGACCTCAGCCTCAGGCCCGAGGACGAAACGGATCATGTCGCCGGGCCCGGCTTTCGCCCGGGTGACGATGCACGTCCGCTGCGATCCAGACTCGAGCCGATTGCTCAACCAAACCTCCACGCTATTCAGCGACCCGCGGCTCCTCGATCGTCGGGATCGAGGCAACCCAGCCCGCCATGAGCCGCGCCCGCATGATCAAGGCCTCCGCCTCCTCGCGCGAGATCTCAATCCCGTCCAGGAATCCGGCATGCTTGACCGTCTCTCCATCCTTGCGTTCGCTCCAGCCGATGAGATCGTCGGTCGCGCAGCCGGCGAGATCCTCGACCGTTTTCACGTCGTTTTCGCCGAACTTGACCAGCATGGCTTTGCTCACCCCCTCGACCTCCGCGAGTTCGTCGGCGACGCCGAGTTCCTTGCGGCGTTGATCGAGCTCGGCCTCGACTTTCGCGAGATGCGCCCGCGCCCGGCTCTGGATCTCGGCCGCCGTATCGGCGTCGAAACCTTCGATGGCGGCGACTTCGGCGGGCTCCACGATGGCCAGTTCCTCGACCGAGCGGAAGCCTTCGGAGGCGAGCAATTGGCCGACAACCTCATCGACGTCGAGCGCGTTCATGAAAATATTGGTGCGCTCAATGAATTCCTTCTGCCGCCGCTCGGATTCCTCGGCCTCGGTCAGGATGTCGATGTCCCAGCCGGTGAGCTGCGAGGCGAGCCGCACGTTCTGGCCGCGCCGGCCGATCGCCAGCGACAATTGATCGTCCGGCACTACGACTTCGATGCGCTCCGAATCCTCGTCGAGCACGACTTTCACGACTTCCGCCGGCTGCAAGGCGTTGACGATGAAGGTGGCGGCATCGGCGGACCAGGGAATGATGTCGATCTTCTCGCCCTGCAGCTCATTGACCACCGCCTGGACGCGCGAACCGCGCATGCCGACGCAGGCGCCGACCGGATCGATCGAAGAATCGCGCGAGATCACCGCGATCTTGGCGCGCGAGCCGGGGTCGCGCGCGACCGCCCTCACCTCGATGACGCCGTCATAGATCTCCGGCACTTCCTGACGGAAGAGCTTGGCCATGAACTGCGGATGGGTGCGCGACAGGAAGATCTGCGGGCCGCGCTGCTCGCGGCGCACGTCATAGACATAGGCGCGGACACGGTCGCCGGGGCGGAATTGTTCGCGCGGGATCATCTCGTCGCGCCGGATCGTCGCCTCGCCGCGGCCGAGATCGATGATCACGTTGCCGTATTCGACCCGCTTCACGACGCCGTTGACGATCTCGCCGATGCGGTCCTTGAAGTCCTGATACTGCCGGTCGCGTTCCGCCTCGCGCACTTTTTGCACGATCACCTGCTTCGCGGACTGCGCGGCGATGCGGCCAAAATCAAAGGGCGGCAAAGTCTCGGCGATCCAGTCGCCGACCTGCGCGGCGGGGTTTTTCTTGCGTGCCTCGGCGAGCGAAATCTGAATCGCGTCGTTGTCGACTTGCTCGACGACAAGCAGCAGCCGCGAGAAGCGGACCTCGCCGGTCTTCGGGTTGATCTCGGCGCGCACCTCCGTCTCCTGCCCATAGCGGGAGCGGGCGGCTTTCTGCATCGCATCTTCCATCGAGGCGAGCACGATCTGCCGGTCGATCGACTTCTCCCGCGCAACCGCGTCGGCGATCTGCAGCAGTTCGAGCCTATTGGCGCTGACGGCCATGGTTTTCTCCTCTCGTGACCCGCCGCACGCTCCAAGCGCGGCGGGCATTCCCTAATTGGACTTTGGCTTACGCGAAGCTTTGAACCGTTGTTTCGACGGCGCCGGCTTCGCTCTTCCGAGCTTTGGGCCGGCGCGACGCGGCGGTTTCGGCTCGCCGGCGAACCGGCCGTGCCGCGCCGCGATGGCCTGCGATCCTTCCGTTTCCCCACCACGCTGCTTGGCCGCGGCTTTGGCGGTGCGCAGCGTCTCGCGAATGAGCTCTTCGGTGAGCACCAGCTTGGCTTCGGCGATATCGGCGAGCTTGAGCCAGACATCGGCCGGCTCGTCCGGCTTGGCATCAGTGCGGCGAAGTTTTACGCGCGCTTCGCTTCCCTGGCCTTCGAGCCCTTCGATAGACCCGCGAAATCTTTTGCGCCCGTCGATCGGCGCCGCCATTTCGATCCGCGCCTCATGGCCCCGGGCGCGCTCGAAATCCGAGTGGCGCACGAGCGGCCGGTCGATGCCGGGAGAGGAAATCTCCAGCCGGTAGCCTGCCTGGATCGGATCCTCGACATCCAACACAGGAGATAGGGCCTGGCTGACGGTTTCGCAATCACCGACGGACATGCTGCCGTCCGGCCGCTCGGCCATGATCTGAACTGTCGTGCCCGCCTGAGCCGAAAGCTTCACCCGAACCAGGCGAAAGCCGAGATCGGCGAGCACGGGCGTGGCGATCGCGGCGATCCGGGCGGCGACACCCGTCTCGGTCGAAAAACGCGGTTCGGTCAGCGTGCTTTGCAATCCACGTCCTTTGAGTTGGAGCCCGATAGTGTCCCTTAGGCCCGTTCCGCCACGTTTAAGCCTATGATTCACAGGGTGTTCACTGCGGATATTTCAAGCCGGCCAGCGGTAATAAAAAAGAGCGGGTCCGGCGGGGCCCACTCTCAATGTTCGATCATCGAAGGATGATCGCTATGAGAAGATTGATGGCTTCCATATGCACTTTTCCAGCGATTCTGCAAGGTGCAGGTTGCGAGGGTGGTGTCTGCAAAGGGTGGCGAGCCGTCATTCAGCTTCGCTGGGCCAATGACGGAGATGCGCCATAAGCGGACATCGCTCCGCGGTGAGATCGCAGATCCGCGTTTCGCTTCGGGCGATTGATTGGTTTCTGGCGCCAGCGGGTCGCGGTCGATGATTCGTTGAACAACGCAGTTCGGACGGCGTCCTTCAGATTCCGGCGATCACCGGCTCGGTCACGCTATAGGCGGCCGCGCTCATTGCAAGCTGGCCAAGCTTTTCCGCCAGAGTCATCGCTCCCAAAACATCGATCCGATCCATCGCCTCTCTCCTGCGGCACATTATCAATCCGGCCGGGATTGTTTGTCCCCATTTGGAGGCGCATGCCCTCAAGGCAATCGCGCTTCTTGAGTGGCCTGCTCGCCACGGCCTATATTGCCAAGGGGGAGACGGCCATGACCGACCAAACGAGAGAAAGCGCCAACGCATCTGAGATGGACGGATCGGCCAATGCAGGGCTCATCCCGCAGCTTTCCGTGATGATCCGCGTGCTCCTCGCGTCGGCGGTGCGCAGTAATCTTCTTCTTCTGATAATCGCCATTGTCCTTGTCATCATCGCCACCGTTTACGGGCAGATCGCCCTCAACCGATGGAACCGGCCGTTCTACAACGCTCTCACCCAACGGGACTTCGAAGCCTTCATCATACAGCTCGGCGTATTCGGCCGTATCGCCGGCGCCCTTCTCATTCTCAATGTCGCCCAGAGGTGGCTCAACGAGATGATGAAGCTGAAGCTTCGTGAAGGCGTTGTGCAGGACCTGGTCGAACAATGGCTCAAGCCGCAGCACGCTTTTCGGCTCGCCTCCGCCGGACCGATCGGGATCAACCCCGATCAACGCATGCATGAGGATGCGCGCCACCTCACAGAGCTGTCGAGCGATCTTGGTATCGGACTCTTTCAGGCCTCGGTGCTGTTAATGAGCTTCATCGCCGTGCTCTGGGCCCTCTCGGGCACCCTCGCCTTCCGCATCATTGGCCACGACTTCGCTATACCCGGATATATGGTCTGGGCGGCCGTGATCTACGCGGGCTCGGCTTCGCTTCTAAGCTACTGGACCGGACGCCCCCTGATCGCCCAGAATGCCGAACGTTATGCCCGCGAGGCCGCGCTTCGTTTCTCGCTCATGCGCGTCAACGAGCACATCAGCGCAATCTCCCTGTGCGGTGGTGAGGCGGACGAGCAACGACGGATTGGGTTGGACCTCCGAGCTGTCCTGGACGTCATGCGAAGCCTTGTCAGCTCCGTGACGAGACTCACCTGGGTTACAGCGGGTTACGGGTGGTTCACCATAGTCGCGCCAATTATCGTCGCTGCGCCTATGTATTTTGCAGGCAATCTGTCGTTTGGCGGATTGATGATGGCGGTAGGAGCCTTCAACCAGGTGCAATCCTCCTTGCGCTGGTTCGTCGATAATTTCAGCAGCATCGCCGATTGGCGCGCTACCTTGCTCCGCGTGGTGAGCTTCCGTCACGCGGCGATGGCAACCGAGGTGCTCCATCACGGGGAAAATCGTATCGCGTTCGTCGAGGGCAAGCCCGGCACGTTAGCCTTGGAAGATGTCGAGATCGTCTCGTCCGGTGGCTGCACCAAGCTGCGCGAAGGAAAAGTTGAGATCGAGGCCGGCGAGCATGTCCTGATTGTAGGCGAACCGTCTTCCGGCAAGACACTGCTCTTCTACGCGCTGGCGGGCCTCTGGCCCTGGGGCGCCGGGCGTATCGCGTGGCCAAAAGGCGAAAGGGTTCTGCATGTGCCGCGCATACCCTATTTACCGCCGGGCACACTACGGGAAGTGCTCGCCTATCCCACGAAGGTCGAGAACTTCGATGACAAGAGCTTCACCGACGCGCTCGTCCGTCTTGGGCTCGAGCGACTAACGCCAATGCTCGACACCATAAAGCCTTGGTACCGCGAACTCAGCGCCGATGAGCAGCAGGTGGTCGCTTTCTCGCGTGCCTTGCTTCAGAAACCCGCCTGGGTGCTGGTCGATGAGGCACTCGAATCGACCTACGAGGAGACCCGGCGACGCGTTATTGACGTGCTCGCCAATGATCTCGATCGCGCCGGCGTCGTCTATATCGGACGCGCCGAGGCACATGATCATTTTTATTCCCGCGTCCTCCATATTGTGAGGGATCCGAAAGCGCGCACGCTTTCGCGCCGGGCCACGGCGACGCCAGCGAAAACACCGTCGCCTGACTTAACACCTTTCTGAGGAGCGCCGACGTCATGGCCAAGATCGACCAACGGGAGTCCAAATCTAAGATGGCCAAAGGTTCGCAAGTCAAAGCCGCCAGACCCTTCTCTCCCGCCGATCTGTCGGACGAAGAACTCCTCGATTGTGTCCAACGTCAGACCTTCCGCTTCTTCTGGGAAGCGGCTCACTTGGTCAGCGGCCTCGCGCCTGATCGCCGGACCAAGCGAGAGGAAGCGGTTGACGACCGCATCGCCATCGGGGGATCGGGCTTTGGGATCATGGCGATTATCGTCGCCGTCGCGCGCGGTTGGGTATCGCGCGAGGAAGCGCTCGATCGCCTCGGACGAATGCTCGACCTTCTCACTCACGCGACATGCTTTCACGGGATCTATCCACACTTCATGAATGGTCGCACCGGCGCCCCGATTCCCATGAGCCGCAAGAACGACGGCGGCGACCTCGTCGAGACCTCATATCTATTCATGGGCCTTCTTTGCGCGCGGCAAGCCTTCGACCGCGATTCTCCCATCGAGCAACATCTGCGCCAGCGAATCACTATGCTCTGGGAGGAGGCAGAGTGGAATTGGCACACGCGCGATGGCCGCGAGGTCCTCTTTTGGCACTGGAGCCCTAACAACGGCTGGGCCATCGACCATGAAATCCGCGGCTGGAACGAGTGCCTGATCACCTACGTGCTGGCAGCATCCTCGCCACGCTACGCCATCGATGCGGACGTCTATCATCAAGGCTTTGCGGCAGGCCGTGAGTTCCTTAACGGCAAGACCTATTATGGCATCGAGCTTCCCTTGGGGCCGCCCTACGGCGGGCCTCTGTTCTTCGCCCATTATTCATTCTGCGGTCTCGATCCACACGGCCTCAAGGATCGCTATGCCGACTATTGGGAGCAGAACGTACGGCACGTGATGATCAATCGCGAGCATTGCATCCGCAATCCGCAGGGGCACAAGGGCTATGGCGCCGCGTGCTGGGGCTTGACGGCGAGCGATGGCCCGTCGGGCTATGAGGTCCATGCGCCCAATAACGACAATGGCACCATCTCGCCGACTGCCACCCTCTCAAGCTTTCCCTATGCGCCCAAGGAGGCAATGCAAGTGCTGCGTCACTTCTTCTCGGCGCACGGCGATCGGATATGGGGAAGCTACGGCTTTGTCGACGCCTTCTGTGAAGCGCGGGAATGGTACGCCAGCACCTTCCTCGCAATCAATCAAGGACCGATCGTCATCATGATCGAGAACTACCGCACGGGCCTGTTATGGAAGCTGTTCATGAAGATTCCCGAGATCCAAGCCGGGCTGCGCAAGCTCGGATTCACCAGCCCATACCTCGAAGAAATTCCGAACCAGTGAACGAAACTCTCGACCGCTGGATCGAGCGATAATAGCTGAAATTCGCTGATGGCGCGCAACTTCTTCGCGATCTCAAACGGTCAAATCGGAATCGAACTCGAATCCGATGGGCGGGGCTATTCTCACATCTATGAAACCGCGCGTCCCGGCGCTGCGATCGACCTCACGCGCAGGCCGCTCGATTCTTTGCAGATCCGCGGCACGTTCTTCTACATTCGAGACAAGGACTCAGGGGCCCTCTTCAGCGTCGGCTTTGAGCCGACCCATGTCACCTCGGCGGTTTATTCCGTCGCTGAAGTCCGACCCGGCGTTTTGAAGATCGTCAATGAAGCCGAGGCGATCCTGACCGAGACGAGAATATGGCTCGCCGAAAGCGAATGCATCGAATTCCGCGCAGTCCGGCTCATCAATCTCGCCGATCGCCCGCGCCGAGTCGCGCTCACCAGCTTTCAGGAGCTCGCGCTTGGCGAATTTCCCGCTTATGTCCGCGACAGCGACTTCAATGCCCTGCATGTGGCGACCTGGTTCGTCCCCCCGCTCAATGCGATCTTCGCCCGCAATCGGATGCTGCGCGACGGCGCCCGCCACCTAGCGGAGCGACGCATGTCGCGCGAGATCTTTTTCCACTCCGTCCGATTGCCCGCCGGCGCGCAATTCGAGGGTTACGAGGATTCGCGCATCCGCTTTCTTGGATCGGGCACCTTCCGCGCACCGCAAGGGCTCGAAGAAGGCCGGGCGCGCAACCCGGAAGATGACGGCCTCCTCTATACATTCGATCCGGCAGCGAGTTTGACGGTCGGGGTCGATCTGCCGCCGCTCGCATCCCACGAAATCATTTTTGTTAGCGGCCATGCGGTGGACGAATTCGCGGCGGCACGGCGCGTCGCGAACTTCCTCGAGAAGCCTCCGCTCGAGGAAAAGATGCTCGCTGGGATCATGCGCAAGACCCGCGATCTTAAGACCCGAGATCCGGCCGCGTGGCCCTTCGCCTTTTCGCAGGCAGGCATTGAACTGACGCTCACCGAAAAGACGCCGCGGCCTTGGGCGCATGTTCTTGCCAATTCACAAGGCTATGGCGCGATCGTCTCGAACGAGGGCGAAATCCATTCTTTCGTCGGCAACGAGCGGCAGAATGCGCTGACGCCGTTCCGCTTCGAACAAGTCGCGACGACTCTACCCGGCCAAGTGATTTATGTCGTCGATTTGGACAGTGGTGAAATCCATTGTCCTGGCTTCGTTCCTCTGCGACGCAAGGATACACGTTACGAGGTAGCCTATGAAAAGGGCGTCGCCCACTTCCGCAGCTTCGGAGCAGAAATCGATCTCGACTTGACGATCTTCGTTCCGCCGGATGCGCCGGCTTGCGTCCGGCTGCTCGTTTTGCGCAACAAGGCCGATAGGAAGCGGCGTTTCCGCATCGTGCCCTATTTCGAACTTGCGCTCGCGGAGAACACGTTCGAAAGCCGCGGCCGAATCGAGACGACGCAAGACGCAAACACGTTGTTCTTCACCAATCCGACGAATGATTTCTATCGAGGCTGCGGATTCTCAGCGAGCAATCTCGAAACTCAGACGACGGAGACCGTGCGCGCCCGTTTTGTCGGCACGGAGGGTCGAGACCTCACGTGCCCGGTGATGGTCACGACAGGCGCTTGCGATCCGCAGGCCGGCGACGATGGGCAGCGCGTCGCGGCCTCTTGCGGGCTTGTCAGCGTCGAAGCCGGCGAAGAGGCTGAGATCGCCATCGTCTTGGGGCAAGCACAAAGCCAGGCACAGGCCGCAGGCTTCGCAGAGGCGCTGCGCGATCCGGCGCGGGCCCGCAAAGCGCTCGCCGCGACGCGCGAACATTGGGCCGCGCAGGGAACCGCGATCGAAATTGAGACGAACCGTCCGGACTTCGACCGGTTGGTCAACCACTGGCTCTATTATCAGACAGTGGCGGCGCGGCTCTTTGGCCGCAGCGGGCCAAACCAGCGCAGCGGCGCCTATGGATTTCGCGATCAACTGCAAGACGTGCTCCCGCTCTTCTTCAGCGATGCCGCGCTCGCGCGCAAGCAGATCCTGCTGCACGCAAGCCAACAATTTCTCGAAGGCGACGTGCTCAAATGGTGGCATCCGACGCCGGACGGCCGCACCGGCCTCGGCCAGCGCAGCCGCGCTTGCGATCCGCATTTGTGGCTGCCCTATGTCGTCGCCCGCTATGTCGCCGCGACCGGAGATCATGCGCTGCTAGATGAAAAGACGCATTATCTCGTCGGCCCCGTTGTACCGATGGATCGGGACTCGCTCACCTTCGTTCCGCGTGCCTCGCGCGAAGAAGGTGACGTTTATGAGCATTGCCGCCTCGCGATCGACCACACGCTCGCTCGGCTTGGTGCACATGGCCTGCCGTTGCTCGGAACGGGAGATTGGAACGATGGCATCGATCTCGCCGGCTTCGCTGGCCGCGGCGAAAGCGTCTGGATGGGCTTCTTTCTTCACGACATCCTGCGCTGGTTCAGCGCAATCATTGCCATGCGTGAAGGAGAGGCCAAGGCAAGCGCCTATCTCGCCAAGGCCGATGCGCTCAAGGGCGCCCTCGAATGCGCTTGGCGCGGCGATCACTACTCTCTCGCCTTCACCGATTCCGGCGCCATTTTGGAGCGCACCTGCGCGCTGACCGCCGCCTGGCCCATCCTTTCCGGCGCGGTCGATTTCGGCCGCGGCCGGCTGGCACTCGAATCTGGGCTCGCCAGACTCGAAAAGAAGGACAGGATCCTGCTCCTCGACCGGCCCTTCGATGAAGATTCCGTGCCTTTTCCAGGCCGCATCGCCGCTTATCCGCCGGGCGTCCGCGAGAACGCGAGCCAATATTCGCACGGCGCCTCTTGGGCGGTCGATGCGATGCTGCGGCTCGCCGAAATCTCAGGCGACGAGGGCGATGCTGAGCTCGCCCAACGTTTCAAGGCACGCGCCTTTGACTTGTGGAAGAAGATCTCGCCGCTCGACAAGACGGAAGGCGAGAATCTTGCGATCTATGGTCTTGCGCCACATCAACAGGCGGCGGACATATCGGACGGGCTGGGCCATGCCGGCCGCGGCGGCTGGAGCTGGTATACGGGCGCCGCCGCGCGCATGCTTTCGGCCGCCTATGCCCTTCTGGGTCTGCGCATGAAAGCGGGCGAGATTCTTGTACCTGACGACATTTTCGAGCCAAAGGGCGAACTCATCGTCGAAAAGATTCGTGTTCGTGACAGGACTCTTGTCGCGCCTAGACCCGCGAGGCGCGTCGAAGCAGGCCCGAATTAGCCATCACACGCGCGATGGGCGGCCACAGACCGCTGCCGCTCGCCGATCGGGCAAGTCCTGGATCACGACTTGGCTCAGGAGGTCGCGCACATCCTGGGGGCGACAGAGTTCAGTCCCAGGCGCCAGCAGGGCTGCGGAGCCCGCCGCGACCGCATAGCGGAAGGATTCTTCCAAGCTCATCTTCGATGTCAACGCCCAGACCATGGCGCCGAGAAAGCTGTCGCCTGCGCCAACCGTGCTGGCCGGCTTGACGGGAAGGGGCTGCGCCTGCCAGGCGCGGTCGCTCGTCACCAAGAGAGCACCATCCGCGCCGAGCGTCAGCGCGACAATTTCCGCGGCCCCACGCGCAATCAGGCTGCGGCACGCGTCGATCCTCGAGCCTTGCTCATCGAGAGCCGCGCCTACGAGTTCGCGCATTTCGCGCAAGTTCGGCTTGATGAGATAGACGCGTTCCTCGAGGGCCGAATTCAACGCTGCTCCGGAGCTATCAAGGATGAATTTCGCGCCCCATCCCGCGACGATCTTGGCGACCCGTGCATAAAAGTCGTCAGGGACGCCGGGCGGCAGGCTGCCGCTCGCACAGACGAAATCGGGGCGAAGAGCGGCGAAGACGTTCAAGCACTCCGTCCATTCGGCGCGATCAAGCGCCGGCCCAGGGAGCACGAAACGATATTGCTGGCCCGTGGCCGCGTCGCTCACGGTGATATCCTCGCGGGTCTCGCCAAGCACCGGAATGGTCAGGCTTTTGATGCCCTCGTCCTGGACCAGGCGCTGCAGCAATTGGCCTAGCGCGCCGCCAACGGGGTAGACCGCGGTGACATCGGCCCCGAAGCGGGCGATGACGCGCGCAACATTGATCCCGCCGCCGCCGGGATCGCGCCGTCCCGTGTGGCAGCGCAGTTTGCGCAAAGGTTCGACCCGATCGACCGAGGTCGAAAGGTCGACGGCCGGGTTCATGGTGAGGGTGACGATGCCAGCCATTAAGGCTCTCCCAGGAACAAGATGACCGGCCTGCGCTTCGGCCTCCTTGACCAGGGTCAAGCGGCTTTTGGCGATGAGGCTAACCTTCAAACTATGATATGAGCCTCAACGAAGCCCACACGGCTCGAGCCCACAATGACACAGCCTTATTCTATCCCGACCCGCCTTTCGCCCGATCTCGCCCGCGTGCATTCCTATTGGAAGAGCTTGTTGCGGGGGGCCGCCAACATACCTTTTTGGGATGACGTCAATCTCTCGGATCTGCCGGATCTTGCCGATCGGCTCCTGCTGATTGACGCGTTCGAGCGGCTGGAGCGCTTCAGGTTCAATCACCTTGGGCAAGCGCTCCGCGCCGAAGTCCTCGCGGGCAAGTTCATCGATGAGATGGAGCCGATGTGGCCGTTTGAGTTCCTGCGCTCGCAGTGCAGCGCGACGATTGAGGCCGCAGCTCCTACCTATTATCGGCAGGAAGGGGCGCGTACCTATGAACGGCTGCTGCTGCCTCTCTGGGGCGAGGGCCGGATCGGCATGCTGTTGGGCGCGGTGGATTTGAGTGATTGATCAGCGGCTCAGTGCGTCAGTTCCGCTTGAACATGAGGCGCATCTAACTTCGCTTCGACCTCGGCGGCGAGCCGCATCAGCTTCAAGGCGCTCGCGGGATTGACGCTGATCGAGTCGATTTCCTGCTCGATCAAGATTCTTGCAATCTCGGGATAGGTCGCCGGCGCCTCGCCGCATATGCTAACGTGGCGGTGGTTGCGCCGTGCGCCTTCGACGGCCTGGCGGAGGAATTCGAGCACGCCGGGATCGCGCTCGTCGAAGTCGAACGCCACGATCTCCGAATCCCGATCCACGCCGAGCGTCAATTGCGTCAGATCATTGGAGCCGATCGAGAACCCATCGAACAAGGCCGCGAAGGCGTCAATCTGGATGACATTGTTGGGAATCTCGCACATGACGAAGATCTCCAGTCCATCGCGGCCTTGAACGAGCCCGTTTGCGGCGAGGCTCTTCAAGACGCGCTTGGCCTCATCAACACGCCGACAGAAGGGTACCATGATCGACAGATTGGTGAGGCCCATGGTCTCGCGTACGCGGCGTAGCGCCCGGCACTCGAGGGCAAAGCCGTCGGCATAGGCCGGATGGGCATAACGGGCGGCGCCGCGAAACCCGAGCATGGGATTGGCTTCTTTCGGCTCGAAATCGCGACCGCCGGTGAGCGCCGCATATTCATCGCTCTTGAAATCCGAAAGCCGCACGATAACCGGCCGCGGATAGAAGGCCGCCGCGATCGTCCCCACGCCTTCCGAGACTTGCTCAACGAAATAATCCGCAGGCGAGGCGCGTCCCCTCGCCAAGCGTCGGATCATCGCACGATCGCGGCTGGCGGTGATCTTTTCGGGATGAGCGAGCGCCATCGGATGGGCGCCAACCCCGCTGATGATGAACTCCATCCGCGCCAAGCCTACCCCTGCAACCGGGAGCATCGCATTTTTGAAGGCCGTCTCGGGGTTGGCGAAGCTGAGCATGATCTGCGTGCGTGTCGGCTTGAGTTCCGCGACAGACGTCCGTTCGACCTCGAAGGGTATTGCTCCTGCATAGACGTTGCCAATGTCGCCGGCGGCGCATGAGACGGTGACGAGCTGACCTGCGGTCAGCGTGCTCGTGGCCCGGCCCGTACCGACGACCGCCGGCAAGCCCAGCTCGCGCGCCAGGATCGCGGCATGACAGGTGCGTCCGCCACGATCCGTCACAATGGCCGCGGCGCGTTTCATCACCGGCTCCCAATCCGGGCTGGTCGTGGAAGCGACGAGCACTTCGCCCGCCCGGAATGTCGCAAGGTCATGCTCGGATGCGATGACGCGCGCCTTGCCAACGGCGATCTTCTCGCCGACCGCCTTGCCGGTAACCAGCGTCGGCGCGTCACGCTTCAGCCGCCAGGTCTCGATCTGGCCAGCCGTACGGCGCGACGCGACCGTCTCAGGCCGCGCTTGCAGGATGTACAGCCGTCCGTCGACGCCGTCCTTCGCCCATTCGATGTCCATCGGCTTCAAGTGGCCCGCCTTCTGCGAAAAATGGTCCTCGATCTTCAAGGCCATGTCCGCGAGGCACAGGATCTCATCGTCGCCGAGGCAGTAGCGTTGCCGATCGGCAAGAGGGGTCGGCCGCTCGATCGTCCTTGCCTCGACCCCTTTGCCTATGAGTACGAGCTTTCTTTCCTTTGATCCGAGCTTGTGCCTCAGCACTGCCCTAGAGCCTTTGCGGAAGGTCGGCTTGTGAACATAGAACTCGTCCGGATCGACCCTGCCCTGCACAATCGTCTCGCCCAGACCATAGGCGCCGGTCAGGAAGATCACGTCCCGGAAGCCCGACTCGGTATCGAGCGTGAAGATCACCCCGCTCGAGGCTCTATCGGCACGCACCATTTTCATGACTGCCACGGAAAGGGCGACCTTGAAGTGATCGAAGCCGTTCTCAGTGCGGTAAACGATCGCCCGATCCGTGAAAATTGAAGCAAAGCAGCGCCGGCAGGCCTCGATCACGGCCGTTTCGCCGCGGATATAGAGGAAACTGTCGTGCTGGCCTGCGAAGCTTGCGGTGGGCAGGTCCTCGGCCGTCGCAGAACTGCGGACCGCGACCGCCAGCTCAGCGCCGTGTTTCGCCTTCATGGCCCGCCAGGCGGCACGGATTTCGGCGCGAAGCGTTTCGCTATTCATGGCGTCATAGACAATCTTCCGGGCCGCCTCGGCGCGCCGCGCAAGCTCCTTCACATCGCGGACATCGAGACCGTCCAAAAGCTTGCGAAGCCGCGTCCAGGCGTCAGCCTCCGTCAGGCCGTCACGATAGGCCGCGGCCGT
>DATFNQ010000084.1:0-2236 GCA_035266305.1 Methylovirgula sp. | reverse complement strand
GTGGACTTCGAGCCCGGCGAGCGTCGCCGCCCAGTCGAGCGTCTCGGCGACGCCGGGAACCTTGCGCAAGTCCTCCTTGCGCACCGCCGCGACCATCCGCGCGATCTGCAGCGCCAGCGTGGTGTCGATGCCCGGCGTCCGCGTCAGGATGATCTTTGCCTCGCGGTCGACCTCGGGGAAATCGATGTAGTGATAGAGACAGCGCCGGCGCAGCGCGTCGGACAATTCGCGCGTGCCGTTGGAGGTGAGCACGACGCGGGGAATCGAGGTCGCCTTGATGGTGCCGAGCTCCGGAATGCTGACCTGAAAATCGGACAGAAGCTCGAGCAGAAACGCCTCGAATTCCTCGTCGGCGCGGTCCACCTCGTCGATCAGCAGCACCGGCGGCTTTTCGCGGCGGATGGCGGCGAGCAGCGGCCGTTCGAGCAGGTATCGCTCGGAGAAAATGTGCTCCTCGATCGCGTCGGCATTCTCGCCTATGCCTTCGCGTGTCTTGATGGCGAGAAGCTGGCGCTGATAATTCCATTCATAGAGCGCGGCATTCTGATCGAGGCCCTCGTAGCATTGCAGGCGAATGAGCTCGGCCCCATGCACGGCGGCGAGCGCCTTACCGACCTCGGTTTTGCCGACGCCGGCCTCGCCCTCCAGCAGCAGCGGCCGTTTGAGGAATTCCATCAGCCACAGCGCGGTCGCGATGTCGCGGTCGGCGATATAGCCGACGGCAGCAAGGCGATCGGAAATCTCTTCGCGCTTAAGGGTCATGATCCGTCATTCCGGGGCGCGCCAACGGCGCAAGCCCGGAATCTATAATCACGGAGATAGGATGTCTGCTCCGTTCTTGCCACCCTCTTGGCGCATTGGTTATGGATTCCGGCCCTCACTCGCTTCGCTCGCTCGGCCGGAATGACGTCACCCATGCAGCCCGAGTTTTTCTGCGGCCGTCCAGGTTCGCCAATTGTCGTGCGGCATCTGGATGTGGGTCGAGCCGAGGAACGCGAACGCGTCGTTGACGGCGTTCGAGAAGCACGGCACGCCGCCGACATTGGGGCTCTCGCCGACGCCCTTGGCGCCGATCGGATGATGCGGCGACGGTGTCGTCGTCCAGTCGGTCTCCCAATGCGGCGTTTCCACCGCGGTCGGCATGAAGTAATCCATGAACGAGGCCGTGGTGACGTTACCCTCGTCGTCGTAATGGATCTCCTGGCCCATGGCGATGGCGAAGGCTTCGGTCAGGCCGCCGTGGATCTGGCCTTCGATGATCATCGGATTGATGCGCGTGCCGCAATCGTCCAGCGCATAGAAGCGACGGACTTTGGTGGCGCCGGTATCGACGTCGACGTCGACCACGCAGATATAGGCACCGAACGGAAAGGTGAAATTCGGCGGGTCGTAATAGTTGATCGCCTCGAGGCCCGGCTCCATGCCCGGCGGTACCTCGTGGTAAGCGGCCCAAGCAAGCTCGGTCATGGTCTTGAACCGCTCGGGGTTGCCCTTCACCCGGAAGCGATCGACGTCCCATTCGAGATCGTCGTCGTGCACTTCGAGCATATAGGCGGCGATCATCTGCGCTTTGGCCTTGATCTTGCGGCAGGCCATCGCGGTTGCGGCGCCGGAGACCGGCGTCGAGCGCGAGCCGTAAGTGCCGAGACCGTAAGGAGCGGTGTCGGTGTTGCCCTCCTCGACCATGATGTTGTCGGCGGCGATGCCAAGCTCGGTGGCGATGATCTGGGCGTAGGTCGTCTCGTGACCCTGGCCCTGGGATTTCGTGCCGAGCCGGCAAATGCCGCTGCCGGTCGGATGGATGCGGATCTCGGCGGAATCGAACATGGCGATGCCGAGAATGTCGCAGGCCCGCGAGGGTCCGGCGCCGACGATCTCGGTGAAGAAAGCAACACCGATGCCCATCAGCTCGCGCGTTTCGCCACGCTTGAAGGCTTCGCGTTTCGCTTTTTGCTCGGCGCGCAGCTTCTTGTAGCCGACCGACTCCATCGCCTTGTTCATGGCGGTTTGATAGTCGCCGGAATCGTATTGCCAGCCGAAGGCCGAGGTGTAGGGGAATTGCTCGCGCCGGATGAGGTTTTTCAACCTGAACTCGGCCGGGTCCATGCCGAGTTTTTGCGCCATTATGTCCATAGCGCGTTCGATGGCGTAGGCGGCTTCGGTGACGCGGAACGAGCAACGATAGGCGACGCCGCCCGGCGCCTTGTTGGTATAGACGCCATCGACCAGCACGTGC
>DATFNQ010000083.1:0-7461 GCA_035266305.1 Methylovirgula sp. | reverse complement strand
ACTGCCGAGGTGATCGAGCCGGCCGCCGGCACCGATGCCGCCGCGAAGGATCTTCTGCACGCGCTCGAAGGCCGCCGAAAATTGGCTTATGACGAACTCGTTGCCTCCCTCTCGGCGCCACGCACGGCGAAGCTGTTCTCTCGCCTTGTCGGCTGGATCGAAGCGGGAGACTGGACCATCGATCCTGAGCGCGAAGGTCGCCGGCAAGAGCCGATCGCGTCATTCGTCGCGCGAAAGCTCGTCAAGATCACCGAGAAGTTCAAAGAGCGCTGCGACGAGCTCGAGGAAGCAAGTCAGGAGGAACGGCATCGCATTCGAATTCGCGCCAAGAATTTGCGCTATAGCGCCGAATTCTTCGAGACCTTGGTCGCGCCCAAAGCCGCGCGCGGCAAGCCGGCGCGTCCCAAAACCGCGCGCAAGAGATTCCAGGCTTTCATCGCCGTGCTGAAAGATTTACAGACCATCTTGGGCAAGGAGAATGATGTCCGCATGGCCCGGCGCTTTCTCGCTTCTCTGGCCCAGGAGATCAGCGAAGGCCGCCTCGCAGATGCGGGCATGGCCACGCTCGCTGCTGTGGAGTCTATCGCGGGCAGCATCGAGAGCCTGTCGGAATCGGAATTCCGAAAGAAGGCCGTGAAGGCCCGGCGGGCCTTGGCTGAAGTCAAGCCGTTTTGGGGGTGAAATGGCCGAGTCGGTCGAGCAACGCCGACCGCGCGCCGCTCAATCCGCCATGCGATCGTAGGTGTTTTCCGGCTCATTCGGCACCTATCCAGAGGCGGCCGAAGCGGCTAGAATTGCGCTGCGAAAGAGGGTTCCCGCCAACCGGTTGGAAGCTCGCGACGGGGGAAAATTGTTGAAAATCCTTCCCATAATCATGTGCGGCGGCTGCGGCACGCGGGTCTGGCCCGAGTCGCGCGAGAGCCTTCCCAAGCAATTCATCCCCCTGCTCGGCACGCGCTCGACCTTCCAGATGACGGTCGAGAATTTGGCCGATCCGCTGTTTGAGACGCCGATTGTCATTTCAAACCAGGACTATCGCTTCCTTGTTTCCGAGCAATTGAAGGAAATCGGCCGCGAGGCCCGCATCGTGCTCGAGCCTGTGCGGCGCGATTCGGGCCCGGCGGTCGCGGTCGGCGCGGAGCTTGCGGCGGAAACCGATCCCGAGACTATCGTCGCCATTCTGGCTGCCGATCACATGGTGAGAGACCGGGATGGCTTTGTCGAATCCTGCCGCCAAGCGGCTGCCGCCGCGGCACGTGGCTATATTGTGACCCTTGGCGTCAAGCCGAGCGAGGCGGCGACCGGCTATGGCTATATCAAGACCGGCAAGGCGGTCGTCGACAACGGCACGGTGCTCAAGGTCGAAGCCTTCGTCGAAAAGCCCGATGCCGCGACGGCCGCGAGCTATGTTGCCGCGGGCAATTTGTGGAACGCCGGCAATTTCTTCTTCCGCGCCGATGTCATGCAAGAGGAATTGCGCCGCTTCGAGCCTTTGCTCCTGGAAGCCGCCGCCGAAGCGCTGGCGAGAGCCCACAAGGACCTCGGCTTTCTCCTCCTCGACAAGGAGTCCTTCGCGCGGGCGCCGAAGATTTCAATCGATTATGCCGTCATGGAACACACGGACAAAGCCGCCGTCGTTCCGGCCGACATCGGCTGGTCGGATGTCGGAACCTGGGCAGCGGTGTGTGAATTGTCGCAGCGCGATAACAATGGCAATTCGGTGCGCGGGCATGGCATCGTCATGCATGCGGAAAACGTTCATATCCGTTCCGACGAACACCTGACGACCGTCATCGGCGTCGACAATGTTGTCGTCGTCACGACCCAGGATGCGGTGCTTGTGCTCGACCGGGCGCATGGCGACAAGGTCAAACAGCTCGTCGATCGGTTAAAGAGCGAGAATCGCCGCGAGGCCTTGGAGCACAAGAGATGCTATCGGCCTTGGGGCTATTTCCAATCGGTCGATCAGGGTGCGCGCTATCAGGTCAAGCGCATCGTCGTGAAGCCCGGCGCGCGGCTCTCGTTGCAGAAGCATTTCCACCGCGCCGAACATTGGATCGTCGTACGCGGCACGGCGGAAGTCACCCGCAACAACGAAGTTCTTCTCGTCCATGAGAACGAGTCGATCTATCTGCCGATCGGCGCGATTCATCGCATGACCAACCCGGGCAAGATCGATCTCGAATTGATCGAAGTGCAGACCGGCTCCTATCTCGGCGAAGACGACATCGTCCGCATCGAGGACATCTACAACAGGGTGTGAAGACGGTTCCCAAACGTAAGAGACGGTGCGGTGCGGCGGTTTACGCTTCGTTTACCTGATTAATTAACATTATTACTTTACTAACCAAAAAGGATGATTGTTAAGACTAACGCATCGTTTTCGCCTATAATTATGTAATCTTGTGATTCATGGTTGTGCGACGAAAATGACGAAGCGTTTCGCGTGGCTCCTCGGCTCGACCCTCCTGATCCTCCCGCACATGGCCACGGCGGCCCCGACCTTCCCTTCGGGCCTCGCGCCCGCCTACAACGCGCCAGATAGTCAATCGGGCGGCGAACGGGCTCCGGCCTCTGCGCCACCGACTGCAGGCAGTTACGGCGGCGGCTTGCTCGAATTTCTTTTCACCGGCGGCGGGTCGGCTCCTGCCCCCTCGCAAAGCACGAGCAATCCGGGGTCTGCTCCAGCGGCCGTGTCGCCATCCTCGTATCGCGCCGAAGCCGAGCCCAGCGCCGTGCAGCGTGCCATCGATCCGATCTACCTGCGCCAGGAGGTCGATTTCAAAGGGCCGCAACGGCCCGGCACGATCGTGATCGACACGCCCAACAAATTCCTCTTCCTGGTCGAAAAGCGCGGTCGCGCCTTGCGCTATGGGATCGGCGTCGGGCGCCCAGGCTTTTCCTGGTCCGGCGTCAAGAGCATCACCCGCAAGGCCGAGTGGCCGGATTGGACTCCGCCGCCGGAAATGTTGAAGCGGCGGCCTGACCTGCCGACCCATATGGACGGCGGCCTGGAAAATCCGCTCGGCGCGCGCGCCCTTTATCTCGGCTCCTCGCTGTATCGCATCCATGGAACCAACGAGCCCTACACGATCGGCACCAACGTGTCTTCGGGCTGCATCCGGATGATGAACGAGGACGTCATCGATCTCTACAATCGCGTCGGCGTCGGCACCAAGGTCATCGTCATGTGACCTGCGTTCCGCCGTCCGGCGTCGCCGACAGGGCGGCGATGAAGTCGCGACAATAGGTGGCTGCCGTCGTTTGGCAGATCTTTTCGAAGAGCTTTTCGTAGCGCGCCTTGCGCTCGTCGCGCGGCATGATCAGCGCCTGATGCATGGCCTCGGTGATTTCCTCGGGATCATGCGGGTTGATGATGATCGCCTCGGTCATTTCCTCGGCCGCGCCGGCAAAGCGCGACAGCACGAGAACGCCGGGATCTTCCGGGTCTTGCGCGGCGACATATTCCTTGGCGACGAGGTTCATGCCGTCGCGCAGCGGCGTGACGAGGCCGACCCGGGCCTGGCGGTGGAATCCGGCGAGGCTCGTGCGCGTCACCGCCCGCGTCGTATAGCGCAACGGGACCCAATCGAATTCGGCATGGCGGCCGTTGATCTCGCCGGCGAGCCGATCGAGCTCGCGTTTCAGACGCTGGTACTCGGTGACGTCCTCGCGCGAGCGCGCCGCGACCTGCAGATAAGTGACGTTGAGCCTATGCTCGGGGAAGCGGTCGAGCAGCCGTCCGAAGGCCTCGAACCGGTTCGGCAGGCCCTTCGAATAGTCCAATCGGTCGACGCCGATCATCAGGGCGCGGCCTTGCATGCTCTCGTTCAGCCGGAGCGCGGCACGGCTCTGCACCGCCTTCTTGGCCTGGCGAGCAAAGGCGCGTGTGTCGATGCCGATCGGCATCGCCCCGACCACAACCGAATGGCCGTCGATGACGATCGGGCGGCCGGGCTGATGCGCCACATTCAGGAAGCTGAGCAGGCAATCCTCGAAATCATGAAGATGCTGGCGCGCCTGGAAGCCGACAACATCATAGGTGCAAAGCATGCGCAGCAAGGCCTCGGCGCGCGGCAGCACGGCAAACAGGCTGGCCGGCGCGAAGGGCACGTGAAGGAAGAAGCCGATGCGGTTCTTGACGCCGAGCGCGCGCAAAGCCATGCCAAGCGGGATCAGATGATAGTCGTGGACCCAGATGAGATCGTCAGGTTTGAGCAGCGCCACGAGCGCCTTTGCATAAGTGCGATTGACGTCGAGATAAGCTTCGAAATCTTCGCGATCGAATTCGAGCAGGCCCGGCTGGAAGTGCAGCAACGGCCAGAGCACCGAATTGGCAAAGCCGACGTAGAAGCGCTTATAATCCTCTTCCGAGAGATCGATGGTCGCGAAATCGAACTTGCCGGACTGCTCGAGCTTGGCGGTGGTGCAGGTCTCGGCGGCAATCTCGCCGCTCCAGCCGAGCCACAGCGCACCATTCTTGAACACGTCGCGGAGCGCCACGGTCAAGCCGCCGGCGCGCGCGCCGCGGAAGGAGGGCACCGGGACGCGATTCGATACGATCACGACGCGCGCCATAACGCCTCCTCCCATCCGCGCGACAGGCGCGCGGCCGAATGAATGAGACCGACATGCGAATAGGCTTGCGGGAAATTGCCCCAAAGCGCCCGCGAGTGCGGCAGCACATCTTCCGACAGCAGGCCCGCCGCATTGCGGACGCCAAGCACTCGTTTGAAAATCTCCCGCGCTTCGTCACGCCGCCCGGCGAGCGCCAGAGCATCGATGTACCAGAAGGTGCAAACCAGGAAAGCCGTCTCGGGATGGCCGAAGTCATCGGCTTCGTCATAGCGCATGACGAAGCCGTCACGCACCAGCCGCGCGGCGACCACGTCGAGTGTCTTGGCGACGCGCGGATCGTTGGCCGGCAGCAAACCGATCTCCGGCAGCCGCAGGCAAGTCGCATCCGCAACCGAGCCGTCGAGAACGCCCGAAAGCCAGCCGTCCGGCGTCGTCGCGCGGGCGACGATCTCCTTGCGCAGCTTAAGAGCCAAGGCATCCCACTCCGCGGCATCGGCGCTCTCGCCGACACGTTCGGCAATCAACGCCAAGCGGTGTAGCGCAGCCCAGCACATCGCCGCCGAATAGGTATGCACGCTGACCCGGCCGCGGTATTCCCAAGGTCCGGCATCGGGAGTGACGATGCAGCGTGCCGCCAGCCGTCCCATGCCGCGCAATTGCCGGTAAAGCGTTGCATCGCCGGTGTGGGTCAAGCGTTCGTCCCAGAACATCTGCGCGGCGGTCAAGATGATCGATCCATAGACATCGTTTTGCACCTGCGAGGCGGCGGCATTGCCGATGCGAACCGGCCCCATTTCCTGGTAGCCGCGCAGCGCTGGCGCGAGACGCTCGGCGGAGCTTGTCGCGGCCGAGATCGGGTAGAGGGGCGCGATCGACACGTCGTCTTCGCGCAGGACGGCATCGATCACGAAGCGGATGAATCCCTCCATCGTGCGGGTAGCGCCCAGACGGTTCAACGCGCCGACTGTGAAAAAGGCGTCACGCAGCCAACAAAAACGATAGTCCCAGTTGCGCGCCGAATTCGGCGCCTCGGGGATGGATGTCGTGAGCGCCGCGACGATGGCGCCGGTGTCTTCGCAGCTGCACAGCTTGAGCGTGATCGCCGAGCGGATGACTTCGCTCTGCCATTCGAAGGGCACCGACAGGCCGCGCACCCAGGTCCGCCAATCCTCGATGGTCTGGGCGAGAAAGCTCCGGGCGAGCGCATCCGGATTCTCGGGAACCGACTCATCGGCTCCGATGAACAGATTGACCGGCCGATCGAGCGCGAACTCGGCTTCTTCAAAGATGAAAGCGGTCGCCATGTCGGCGGTCACGCGCAAGGTCGTATGCGGTCCGCTGTAGCGCAGATGATTGCTGCCGACGCTCACCGCAGGCTTATCGGCGCCGTAGTTGAAGACCGGGCGGATGCGCACCGCGAGCCGCACCCGTTTGGCGAGCGGCTCCAATCGCCGCACCAGCATCGGCGGCCGAAAGCTGCGCCCATAGCGCTGAAAGCGCGGCGCGAAATCGATGATCCGCACCTGGCCGCCGTTGCGGTCGGTGATGGTCGTCTCCAGCACCGCCGTGTTGGGCAGATAGCGCTGGCTCGAGTGGACAGCATCGCGCACCACGACATCCGTGAAGCCGCGCGTCGGCTCGTTCCCGTCGACGAGCGCACAAAAGACCGGATCCCCATCGAGGCGCGGAAAACAAAACCAATTATGCCGTCCATTGCGATCGATCAGGCTCGCAATTGCGCAATTTCCGATTACCGCAAGGTCAAGTGTGGTCATGCAACGAGCGGCCTCAAATTTGTGCGACGCGTTTGAGCCAGGCGCGCACCTCATGCGGGCGGCCGGCGAAGAACGTGCCGACATCGAGCGCGATGCCGCCGCGTTGGACCGCGGCCTCGAACCCGTCCTCATCAGTCGCATCGTCGCCGACAAACACAGGGGTGCGCCCGCGAAACGGCTCCACTGCCATGAGGCGATCGACCGCGCGCGCCTTGGTCACCTCGCGCGGGCGGATCTCGACCGCCATCTTGGCCTCGAGCAGTTCAAAAGATTGAGGATCGCGGGCGACAAGCTCCGAGGCGACTCGCCGCACCGTTGCCTCATGCGAGGGGGCATTGCGATAATGGGCGACGACATTGTGTGACTTCAGTTCGGTCACCACGCCCGGACACGTCTCCTGCAGGCCATAGAGCGCTTTCGTCCAGTCGTCCGGCACCTTGCGCGCGACTTCGTCATGCGCGCCGTCCGGAAGGCGCACGATGGCGCCATGTTCGCCGGCAGCCGGCAGGCGCAAAGGGTGGAGCAAAGTGTCGAGCTCGCGAAGACCACGGCCGCTCACGATGGCGAGCGCGCCGCCGAGCGCCGCCGCCGCAGCCTGAAGATCGGCGACGAGATCACCGGGCACGACAACCGCATGGGGTGTCGCGGCGATGTCCAGCAAAGTCCCGTCGAGATCGAGGAAAAGCGCCCAATGCCGTTGCGGCATGGGCGGCAACGCCGCGGCATGCCGCATCAACTCCGCATCAACCATATTCCCTTCTCCAGAGATCCGGCAGACATCGAACCGCCCGTCCGCTGCCGGTAGCGCCGGCTTATATCGGTCAGGTCTCAAAAGCCATCCCGATCAGATCGTTGGGAATGAAGATACCGCTGGGGACGCAGCCTCCTGGCAGCGTTAGAGATAACAGGGATCGGCCAAATCGTTCCGGTCAAGCTCACGAACATATCACTGCAGGCGCGACCGAATGCGGCCATAAGGCGGCCTCGTGTGGAAAACGAACGCCGAAGTCCGAAGCTGGTACGGAAATGGCCTGGTTCATGATTTAGGAATGAAACATTCCTCCTGCCGGATCCGTATAGATCACCGAGTTTCATTCGGAGGCGCTGA
>DATFNQ010000082.1:0-2672 GCA_035266305.1 Methylovirgula sp. | reverse complement strand
GAATACATCCTGCGCTCCTGGTCGCTGGTGAAGATGGGCACCACCGCCAACCAGAAGAAGCTGTTCTTCAATCTGCGCAAGGCCAAGAGCCGGATTTCCGCGCTCGACGAGGGCGATATGCGGCCCGATCAGGTCAAGCTCATCGCCAAGCGTCTCGGCGTCACCGAGCAGGACGTGATCGACATGAACCGCCGCCTCGGCGGCGACGCGTCGCTCAATGCGCCGATCCGCGAAGACGGCGATTCCGGCGAATGGATGGACTGGCTGGTCGACGACAGTGTCAGCCAGGAGAGCCGGCTTGCCGAATCCGAGCAGTCGGAGAACCGGCATAAGGCGTTGGGTGCGGCACTCACCGTGCTCAACGATCGCGAGCGCCGCATCTTCGAGGCGCGCCGCCTCGCCGATGAGCCGATCACGCTGGAAGAGCTCGCCGACGAATTCGGCGTTTCACGCGAGCGCGTGCGCCAGATCGAGGTGCGGGCGTTCGAGAAGGTGCAGAAGGCGGTGAAGAGCCACATCACCGCCATGGAAAACCCACCGGCAGCGGCCGCAGGCGCGGCCGTCGTCGCCGCGGCGCACTGATTTCCTTTCTGTTTGCGTCCGAACTCGTCGTGCCCGGCCATAGCCGTTCGAAGAACGGCGTCGCTTCGCTCGCCTGCGTGCCGGGCATCCACGTCTTAAAGGCAGAGCAAGCCCAAAGACGTAGATGGCCGGGACAAGCCCGGCCATGACGGCGTGAGACGCTTGATATTACTCCTTCAACATTCCACGCAGCAGCCACCGACAGGCAAAAATAATCGCCCCGGCCACCGCCGCGACGGCGGCGACGAACAGAAAAAACTCCGGCTTCTCCGTCCGGCTCCAGAAGCTGCCGATCCAACCGGCAAGAAATCCGCCGACAAAACTCGTCGCCAGCCACACGCCCATCATCATCGAGAGAATGTGCGCCGGAGCGATCTTGGTCACCAGCGAAAGCCCGACCGGCGATAGATAGAGTTCGCCTATGGTGAGGACGACAAAATACCCGAACAGCCAGAGCCAGCTTACCTTGCCGCCGCCCGCGTCAAGCGCGGCAAGCACCATGATCAGATAGGCGGCCATGACGCCGAAGCATCCGAGCGCCATCTTGGTGACGGTCGACGGCTCCGCGCCGCGCGCCGCCTGCCATGTCCACAGCGTCACGACGAACGGCGTGAACGCAAAGATCATGAACGGATTGAAGGCGAGGAACCACGTGGTCGGGATTTCGGTGTGGAAGCCGAACAGGTCGAGCGTGCGGTCGGCATTGGCGTCGGCCCACAACACGATCGTATTGCCGCTTTGCTCGTAGGTCGCCCAGAACAATGTGGTGGGAACGAAGAGGACGAGAATGGCGATGACGGCGCGCCACTCGTGGCGGTCGAGCGGTTTTGTCTCGGCGTGCGCCGCCCTCGCCTTCTGCAGCTCATCCGGCGGCAGCAGCGGCATGGCATAGAGATAAATCGAGAGCCCGATCAACATGCCGACGCCCGCGGCGGCGAAACCGTAATGCCAGCCCGCCTCCTCGCCGAGCGTCCCGCAGACGAGCGGCGCCAGGAACGCGCCGACATTGATACCGACATAGAAGATGGAATAGGCGCGGTCGCGGCGCCGGTCGCCGGGCGCATAGAGGCCGCCGACCTGGGTCGAGATATTCGGCTTGAAGGCGCCATTGCCGAGGATGAGCGCCAACAGCGCCAACAGAAAAAGCTGCTCGACCGCCATCATGAAGTGGCCGATCGCCATGAGGACGGCACCGAGGACCACGGTGCGGCGCTGGCCGAGCACACGATCGGCCAGTAGTCCGCCGAAAATCGGCGTGAGATAGACCAGCGCCGTGTAGAAGCCGTAGATCTGCGACGACAGCGGCTGCACGTCGAGCGGACCGAAGATCGCTTCGAGCGCGCTCTTGACGCCGCCAAGGCCGAGCACGTTGCCGACGTGCTGCGGCGCGAGCAGATATTTCGTCATGTAGAGGACGAGCAGCGAGCGCATCCCGTAATAGGAGAAGCGCTCCCACATCTCCGTCGTAAACAGGAAGGTGAGGCCCTTCGGGTGACCCAAAAGGTCCCCCTGAGCGGCTGCGCCGTCATGGGCGGAGCGACGCGCAGACCCGATGCTTTCAGCCAAAACAGCGACCTCCGCCATTGCCGACGGTGGTCAGTATAAGTCGATCCATGTTCACACGAACACCGACACAAGGCCCCGGTTGCCTCATGTCGAAGGAGAAATGCGGAATGGGTTTCGGGTGGCCCGCCAGCGCGAGCGAGCGAGGGGTGCGGAGCCTACCGTGTGACTCCGTACCCCTCGCCACGGCCCTCTTCCGGCGCGGGAGAGGGCGGAAATCGCGTTCGCTGGGAACGCGGGAAGAGCCTCACTCCGCGGGCGTTGCAGCCAAGGCCATATCTGGAATCGCCTCGTGCGGCGCCGTGCGATCCAGCGAACTCGCCGGAGCGCGGCTCAGCCCGAAGAGGAAAACCGCCACGATCACGTAGGCGATCGCCACCGTCGGGGTCACTGCAATGCCGACCGATTCGCCATGCATGAAGCCGAAGAAGGTAAGCACTGCGCCCGCAAACGCGAACGCAGAGGCCTCGACGAACCTCTTTTCAACAACGAAAACGCCGATCGCCGCGAGCACCAGCCCCGTCAAG
>DATFNQ010000081.1:0-24379 GCA_035266305.1 Methylovirgula sp. | reverse complement strand
GTGCGTACTCCAGAGCCGAAAGTCCGGACTCCCCCGGATGCACGGCCTGCGTGGGCTGCGCAAGCTGCATCTGGTCACCAATCAGGACGAGATTGCTCGCACTGACCCCAATCGCGACCTGAGCGTTGCGCAGGAAGATGCGATCGAGAAGGTAGTTGATGAACGACTGGATGAGCTTGCCGAGGAAATCGCCGCGCAAAAATTAGACTTCGCACCGCTGCCCCCGCTCACGCTGAATACCAAAGGCCCTTATGCCGCGAAGAGCGGCCCAGCTCCGCGGGCGAACGGCGCACAACGATGACCGATCGCGAAGGAAATAAGAGGCCGCAATTGAGCGGCCTCGACACGATAGGGCTCCGTTACGCGGCAGACTTTTTAAGCCGGGACCGCACCTTTATCGAAGGTGTTTCAATACCCAACTCAGAAAGGGCGCGCCTTGAGATACGCGCCGGATTGCGCTCGCCACTTTGAACGATCTCGATAATTTTCTTCGCGATAATCAGAGTTATTGGATCGGTTCGCGCGATCAGGCCGAGCTTGTGCAGTACCAGCTCATACGCCGCTGCCATTGGCCGGATGTCATCAGGCCCAAGCGGCTCATTTGGCAACGTGTCAAACATGGACGCTACTCCCGCAGAGACGCAAGAGGCGAGAGCGCCAAGTCCCTCAGTCATCGAACGCCACGCAACGCTTCGATGATAATTAAGTGTGGACCCAAGTCTCGACTGTTGCAAGACGCAAACGACGCTTCAGCGAACGGCTCCCGGTTAGCCTCCCACGACCTAGGACATTTGCCTCTTCGCAGGTGCTCACATCCTCTTCGCAGCTGCTCACATCCACCGTCGAACTCGCCGAACGTAGCTGTCGTACGCCGTCCCCAACTGACGGCGCATTTTGGCTTCCTCGAAGGCGATGTGAACCCAGTTGGCGGTGGCAAAGAGAGCAATGGGCGCAATGAACATCGGCCAAGCGCCGACCCAGATCGCGATGCCCAAAGTGATAATGACGAGCCCAGGTACATTGGGTTACGGGTGAACTGGTAAGGGGCGACAGCCAAGCGAGCGCGTCTCGAAGCGCCCCAGCTGGCTCGGCGAAGCCGCCGCATTCGATGCCGCCTTGCCCCCAACAATCCAGCACATCGCCGGATCTGGCGCAGACGTTCAGCGTCGTTCACATCCTCGTATCCGGCAAGCCTGCCGAACACAGACTGCCGCAGCAACCCGACCAGCGCATGGCGACCGTTCCTGCCGGTGCGCGCATCGGCCAGCGCCTGGCCCGCCATCGCGGTCAAACCAAGTGCGTCGTCGAGCTCGCGGTATGCCAACAATCCGGCATCGGATGTGACTACGGACCCGCGAAACTGGAGCATCAGCCGGCGGTCGAAATCGAGCTTGAGGACTCCGTCGTTTGATTCACCCGCCGGGTTCACCATCGCCGCCTCGCTCGATCCAGAATAAGGTGCTGATGCCTATATCTGAATCGGCGTGAGCGTTGCGCAAAAGGGCCGCCAGTCACGGCTGCGCCCTTCGCCATCAGCCCCGCCTTGCGCCGTTCCTCATTCACCTCGCCGCCACGGCGCTCGGCGCGCTTGCGGATCTCAGTCGCATGGGCGATCAGTGCACCGTCTCTGGCTTGGCGTGCATAGACCTCCAGCGACCGCGATGATCCATCTCCTGGCAGAAATGTGGATAGAGCTGCTGGGATCAAAACATTCAAGCAGTGCCAATTGAATCAACGCAATATAGCGGACTCCGTCTCCGCCAGACATATGGCCTGTATCATTGAAAAATCTAATGATGATTGGGCGGACTCGAACGCGATCCTAGGCTGCCTCCTAGACAGCGGGTTGGGAGCCGGCCGGAGGCGCTCGCTTGGCTCCGAGAGCATGAGTTACCTCCTGCTTGAGAACTGGCGCCTATCGTTCGCGCGCGCTCGACTTGGCCGATGATGTGCCGTTCCCTTCGATCTCGCGATGCCGGCGATTCGTTTGCACGCGCTGCGGCGGCCGAGCGGTGAACCTGTCGCCGGACTGGCATCGGGCGATCGGCAACGGAGGCCGGTTTCCGCTCGCTCGCCGATACATGGGCCGACACGACGACAGCCCACGGGCGGCTTATGTTGACTGTTCTAGGCGCCCCTTGCCGAGTTCGAGCGCGACTTGATCCGCGCGCGCACTGGCGAGGGCCGCGCCCGCGCCAAGGCGAACGGCGTCAGGCTTGGCAGAAAGCCGACGCTCATGCATCACCAGCAGCGCGAGGCGATCCGGCAACCGAACGCGGGCAAGGAAACCCTTGGCGAGACCCCTCTAATGGCGAATATCTCGAAGCTTTGGTGCGGGACAAGAAATGGCTTGTCAGCCACGATTGCAGAGCTTGAACCCACGTCTCGATTACATGACCATAAAGAGCAGTGGCCCTGCTTGCTTAAAAATAGAGCTCACGAAGTTTGATCGGTCGCATTGATGTTAGGATTGGAAAATTATGTCGTGTCGTTTTGGCAGGAAAAAGGTCACCTTTCTTGCCGCGAGCGATGATGTCTTCGGGTGAGGCTTTCTGATCCGGACGCATGAAATCAACAGAAATATTATCATATGAAAGCAATAAGCACGGAACTCTTGCCAATTTGAGCTTTATGGCCGCGGCACGACGATGGTGCCCATCCATTATAAGCAAGCTTTCCGTATCTATGGCAATTGGAACGGTCCATGCCACTTTATCTAAAATAAGGCTGATAATCTCGTCTCGACGATCACGAATTATCTCTTCATGTGGGACGATCTGAGCGGGACTCAAAAAAACAATTCTGTAACAATCCTTAAATTGAATCTGATTTATGTTTTGATTAAGCTCAAAGATATCTTCCGCTGCATCATGCATTCGAGGCGAGCGCCACATATTTTGAAACCTGTTAGACGCCGAAAAATCGAATTGCATAGGTCACCTGCATGACCGTTAATTTGTCAGCTACGATGTTGCCTCCTCCGAGACAACGTGGCCGATCCTGCAAGTGAAAAGCTTCATTTCCGTTATCAAATAAGACGCTCCGGTGCTCCTTTTGCTGGCGACTCTGTCGCGCTTCGCGCGACAGAGTCTTTGGCCGCTTGTGCCCGTGCCTTCGCCGGGATCTGGACGGCCTGGCATGGCACACGCGGTCCGGCAAGCGCATCGATCGAGGGCGAGGTCTTCGGCTTCCTGACGACCGAGGCGAACTTCGTCGTCGCGCCGATCCATGCCAAGGCGATGCCGGTGATTCTCACGACGCTTGGAGCGCGCGCTGCAACAGCGTTCGGTCGGAACGCCCCAGATCGTCGGTGCGCGAGCCAAACGAGCCGTCCACAGACAAAAGCATGACGATTATCGCGCGGCTGTGCTTAAGATAGATTCTCCGATCTGGGCCGAACTTCACGCGAAGCGCCATCGGATCGCCAGCCGATTGCAGATCGCGAATAAAGTCACGAAACTGGGCGGTGACGAGAACGGTTTCCGGCTAGCCGAATCTCAACAGACCGCCGCAGACATTGATCCCCTCTCCCACCAATTCGCTGCGCCCGTCTACGCCGTCGATCACCGAGACCGGCCCAAAATGCGCTGTGAGACGCAATTTCACCTTCTGCCCCGCATTCGGGCTCGCGCCGCCGTGCGCCCAAGAAAACAAGGCTTCGAGAAGACGAATCGCGACCTGCGCGTGCGCCGCGCCCAAAAAGGCCATGTGCCTGACCTGGGCGTGCAATGCCGAGTGCGCCTCACGCGCGTGTGAAAACAGACTGACGTTACCTTTTCACGCCCGACCCAGCCTAATATGGTGAAAGCCGCGAGAGGAGCGGGGGCGTGTTCGATCGCATGTGCACAAGAGGGAAGGCGGGCGGCCTCGATGCCGCCTCCGCGCGCCGTCACATTGGCGCCTGGCTCGCCATCCTCGGCCTCTATGTGCAGCTCTTCGCGGCCGGGCTCTGCACGGCCGGATCTCCGCTGTCGATCGATGCGAGTTCCGGAAATCTTGCGGCATTTCCGATCTGCCATACGCCGGGCAGCAGCGATCAATCCGCGCCGGCGCAGGGTCCTGCGCCGGTCCATCATGCCTGTCCCTTCTGCGCGCTGCACTGCAAGGCCGCGATGGTCATGGCGCCGTCGGTCGGCGCTCCCGAACGCTTTGTCGCCATTTCGACGCCAGCGACGCAGGCGCTCTTCATCGTTCCTGCCCCGGCCCGCTATTCCGCCGGCGCGTCCCCGCGCGGCCCTCCCGCTTCAGCCTGAATAGAGAGACCGGCCTCGCCGTCAGCGAAGCTTGTCTCGCGGTCGCTGCCGGTCCGTTCGCGCGTCTTCCTATGCGCGAATCGCGACTGCTGCCCAGTTTCGCGGCCGGCCATCTCCACCAATTCAGACTGAGGACCGACCATGTCTCATCAAACTACTCTTGCCTCGGCGGGCGCGCTCGCCGCAACAATGCTCATCGGCATCGCTCCGGCGCTCGCCCACACGATCGTCGGCAACCGCGTTTTCCCGGCGACGGTCACGATCGACGATCCGGGCGTCAACGACGAACTAGTCCTGCCGGCCTTCGCCTACTTGGCGGCAGCCAATCCCGACGGCACGCTCGGTCCGATCTCCTACTCCCTCGCTTGGGAATACGACAAGTTGATCACCCCCGACTTGGTGCTTACGATCGGGAACAGCGTTACGTGGCAAAAGAACCCGGAAGCCGAGGGTTGGTCGAACATCGACACCGAGGCGAAGTATGTCTTCTATCAAAACCCCGAGCATGAGTTTATCATTGCCGGGGCGGAGAGCGTCGATTGGGGCAATACCGGCAGTCCCTCCAGTTCTTCTCTGCCTTCGGTCCCTTTCACGACCGTTACGTCGAAGATGTTTGCCGGCAAAGGCTTTGGCGATGCTTCGGCGGACTGGGTGCGCCCCTTCGCGGTCACCGGTGAGATGGACTTTTCCATCCCGACGGTCAGCGTCAATGCCGACCAAAGCTTGAATCCCACCGTTTTAACTTACGGTGCAACGCTGCAATATAGCCTGCTCTACGAGAACTCCTTCATTCATCAGCTCCCGGACTTTTTCAATAAACTCATTCCTGCGTTTGAAGGCATTTTCAGCACGCCGGTGTCGAACATTGGCCCATCGGTCCCTGGGGCTTTTTCTCCGGCCGACACCACCGGTGTGGTCGGCCCGTCGGTCTATTGGATCGGCCAATATTTCGAAGTCGGAGTCATGGCGCAGTTTCCGATCAATGAAGCCAGCGGCAAACATGTCGGCGCCTTGGCCATAGTGGACTTTTTCCTCGACGACATCGCGCCAAATTCGATCGGCAAACCACTGTTCGGGGCTCCCCAGACCCGCTACACCACCGAATAAGGAGATCGACCATGCAACGTCTTCTGACACTTTCAATCGCAGCAGCTTTCGTTTGCGCTCTTGCGACGACGGCCGCTCTCGCGCATGCGTTTCTTGATCATGCAGTTCCGGCCGTGGGCGGTACCGTCAACGGCTCGCCGAGCGAGCTCCAGCTCAACTTCACGCAGAACATCGTGCTCGCCTTCTCCGGCGTGCATCTCGCCGCGGAGGGAGGTGGTGCGGTTCCGATCGGAAAACCGACGCTCGGCGCGCCGAACGAGCTCACTGTGACGCTCGGCCGTCCGCTGAAGCCCGGCACCTATGTGGTGAGCTGGCATGTCGTTTCGGTCGACACGCATCACACTTCGGGCACCTATCGATTCACGGTCGCGCCCTGAGATTGGAGCTCGGTCGCAACCCGGCCGAGCCCGCGAGCAAAGAGGGGTTGAGGCGGACGCGGGCCGCCTCAACGGATGAGTCACGCTCGTTCTTTGCAATGATCTTCAAGCGATCCCGCGCGGGAGCCGACATGTTCCGAGGTCGTCGAACCTGTGAGCCGGCAGGGCTCAGTGAGTGCGGTCAGCGGCCATGACCATATTCCAGTTCCTCGTCATCGCGCGTTGGATCTATTTCTGCTCGGTGTTCGTGCTGTTTGGGTCCTCGTTCTTTTGGTTCTACATGGGACGCGAACGATCGACGGCCGGCCCCGGCGGATTGCCGCAAACGCTTCGCGCGATAAAGATCCTGCTGCGGATCGCTGCTCCTCTGGCGGCGATTTCCGGAGTGGCCTGGCTTGTCGGGATCTTGGCCAATATGTTGGACGATTTCGGCGGCGTCATAGATCCGGCAAATCTCCGCCTCTTCTTCTTCGAAACTCCGTTCGGGCCGGTCGCCATCATCCGCCTGACGCTCTTTGCGGCAGCCGTCCTCGTCGCAATCCTGCCCTGGCAGAACCGCGCTTGGTTGGCGGCGCTTCTTGCGATCGGCGCCTTGCTCCTGATCAGCCAGGCCTGGCTCGGCCATGCCGCGGAGGGCGGCGCCGGCCTCTATCGGGCGCTCATGATCGTCGTCTACAGCCTCCACATGCTCGCCGCGGCCGCCTGGGTCGGCGGTCTTCCGCCGCTCCTTTTCGCGCTCCTTGAGCAGCGGCGCATGGATCCGCACGGTGCCCGCGAGCGGAGCCTCGACATATTGTCACGCTATTCCTTGATGGGGGCGGTCGCGGTTACCCTGATCGTCATCAGCGGGATCACCAATGCAAGTTTCCGCGTCGCCGGTTCGTTCGGCAAGCTTTTCAACACCGCCTATGGCGACGTGCTGTTCACCAAAGTGGTCGTGGTGGCGGTGATGCTGGCTCTGGCCTATTTCAATCGCTTCATCGCGATGCCGCGACTGCGCGCCGCTCCTTCGAAGGGGATGACGCAAATCGCCAGGCTTCGCACGAGCATTGGCTTCGAACTCAGCCTCGGGGTCTTGGTGATCGGCGTCGCCGCCATCCTCGGCATCACGCCGCCGCCACAGTAGCCAAACCAGCCATGCTGCGATCGCTCCGCTGGGGCCAACCAACGATTTCGCCCGTGGCGCACTGGCCGCGCTCGGGCGCTCAGCCTCCGTCCCCGATCGATTAAGGCTCATGCCATGATGCGGGCGTAGTTCTCGTCATTGTCGGCTCCATGCTGGCCGGAGAGCCGCCGCGAACGATGCACGGGATTTTCCGACAGATTTCCATTGCGGGTGATCGCCTGCGCCGCATTTGCGGCCGGGCGGATCATGTCGCGATCGGCGCTGCTGGTTTGGCCCTTGTCCTCGGCCTGGCGCTCAACGCTTCTTGGGTTGCCAGAGGGATGGCGCAAGACGAATCCGCCACGCCGGCAGCCACTGCGGTGCCGATGCCGCCCGCCCGGCCTTCGACTCTCGCGTCGCCCGCACCTCCAGTCGCCACGGCTCCGCCGCAGACGCCAGACCCAGGAGTCGCGGGCGAGACCTCGGCCCCGCCCTGGACACCCGGTAAACTGCTGCGACTTCCGCCTTACACTCGCGCGCGCATGCACGAATGCGCGCTCGAATGGCAAAAGATGAAGGCGAGCGGCGCCGCGACCGAGAAGATCTGGTTTACCTTTGCCCAGTCCTGCCTGGTGCGATAGGTCAACAAGACATCAGCGGTTAGCCGCTTCTCCAGCCGACGACATCGCACGGCCGCTCAGAAGAGACGGAGGCGGGACAACCGGCACCGGGGTCCCATGCACCCTTTCATGCGAAGCCCCGCATGAAAGGCCAGACTGGCCGTCTCCGTCCTCCTCCTTCGATGAGCTTAGACCGTCTCCGGCATCGGAGCCATCGGCGGCTTCGGGGCGCGAGGAGCAGCCCTGCGGGCGCTCTTCTTGGCGCCAGCCCTTTTTGAACTGGCCTTCTTGGCCGGCGACTTGCGCGCCGTCGTTCTGTGAGCCTTCTTTGCCGCGGTCTTGACGCGGGCTCTTTTCTTCGACGCGCCCTTTTTGGATGCGCTCTTCTTCGAGGCCGACTTACGCGTAGCCTTCTTAGCGCTATGCTTCTTCGCCGCGTGCTTCTTCGCGGGTTTACGCTTGGTGGTAGCCTTCACCATGATCGAGTTCCCTCTGCTAATTTGTCGGCGTGGGTTCTCTGCCGACAAGAGGCTTGATTAGCGTAGCGCGGTTAATCAGTCGTGCAAGAGGCACGTGCGCGCAAAAACGCGAATCGCGCGTCGATCCTGCCTTTCGGCGCATGCATCGAAGCCCTCGCGCCAACGCATCTGCAGTGCATGTGCGGGCGCGATCGCGATCCGATCGAGCTCAATTCTGTGAGACGATTGAGGTGGCGCGAGGAAGCTCGCAAAGCTCGGCGATACGCTTTGCAATCGTCGCGCAGGCGCGGCACTCAATTCTGTGTCGTTGCGTAAAGTCATTGTTTTTCTTGCATCTATCAACATTCTTCGCGAAGTCGCGGTCAATTGCACATGACATTCTCTGCATGCCTTTCGGCGTTTCCGATTTCATCATGCAAAGCAGCCGCGCGGTGCGCCGAGCCCATGCTCGCATCAGTTCTTTGTCGATCGATCCCCGGCTTTCAGCGGCTTCTTCAGCACCATCCGCAGCAGCTGGAGGCCTGAAAAAAAATTTCGTGGGACAAGAAAAAAACACAGCGGAAAGACCGCCGCGAGGGGCTTGGCGCGGCCTCGAAACGCGAATCGAGCGAATCGATTGGTGATTCGTAGGCCGCTCAGATGCCGAGTTTCGACTTCAAGAGCTCGTTGACGGCCTGCGGATTGGCCTTGCCGCGGGTCTCTTTCATCACCTGTCCCACGAACCAGCCGAGCATCGAAGGCTTGGCTTGCGCTTGGGCGACCTTGTCCGGATTGGCCGCGATGATGGCGTCGACCGCGGCCTCGATCGCACTGAGATCGGTCACCTGCTTCATGCCCCGCGCCTCGACGATGGCACTGGGTTCGGCATCCTTCTCCTCGGCGATGAGGATCAAGAGCAGGTCCTTGGCGATCTTGCCCGAGATCGTGCCGTTGGCGATGAGATCGACGAGACCCGCGATCTGCGCCGGTTTCAGATGGGTCTGCGGGACCGAGAGGCCGAGCGAATTCGCATAGGCCGCGACGTCGCCCATGATCCAGTTGGCGACGGCCTTGGGATCGCGGCTCTTGCCCGCATGTGCCAATGTCGCTTCGAAGTAATCGGCGGTCTCCTTGTCGGCGACGAGAACGCCTGCGTCATAGGCCGGCAGCCCGTATCGGGCGATGAAACGGGCCTTCTTGGCGTCAGGCAATTCCGGCAAAGCCGCGGCGAGGACATCGACATAGGCCTGATCGAGCTCGAGCGGCAAAAGATCCGGATCGGGGAAATAGCGATAGTCATGCGCCTCCTCCTTGGAGCGCATCGAGCGCGTCTCGCCACGGGTTGGATCGAAGAGCCGCGTCTCCTGGTCGATCGTGCCGCCGTCCTCGAGAATGCCAATCTGGCGGCGCGCCTCGGCCTCGATCGCCTGACCGATGAAGCGGATGGAATTGACGTTCTTGATCTCGCAGCGGGTGCCCAAAGCATCGCCCGGCCGGCGCACGGAGACATTGACGTCGGCACGCAGCGAGCCCTGCTCCATATTGCCGTCGCAGGTCCCAAGATAGCGCAGGATCGTCCGCAGCTTGGCCACATAGGCCTTGGCCTCCTCGGCGGAGCGCATGTCCGGCTTCGAGACGATCTCCATCAAGCCGACGCCGGCGCGGTTGAGGTCCACGAACGATTCCGTCGCCGACTGGTCGTGCAGCGACTTGCCAGCATCCTGTTCGAGATGAAGGCGCTCGATGCCGACCTCGATCCGCTCGGTCGGCGTGACGTCGACGATGACGATGCCCTCGCCGACGAGCGGGCTCTTGTATTGGGAGATCTGATAGCCCTGCGGCAGATCCGGGTAGAAGTAATTCTTCCGGTCGAAGTGGGAGCGCAGGTTGATCTTGGCTTTGAGGCCGAGCCCGCTGCGCACCGCCTGAGCCACGCATTCGGCGTTGATGACCGGCAACATGCCCGGCATGGCGGCATCGATCAGCGAGACATGCGCGTTGGGCTCGCCGCCGAATTCGGCCGAGGCGCCGGAAAACAGCTTGGCCTTGGAGATGACCTGAGCATGGACCTCCATGCCGATCACGATTTCCCAATCGCCGGTCGCGCCTTTGATGAGCTTTGGCGGGTTGGCGTGCGTGTTCATGAGCTTGCTTCGTGCCTGAGAATTTCGGGAGTTGGAGCCGTTTCTCTCTCTTTAACATAATAGCATTTATGGGCCCGGTGCCACTGCGCGTGATTTGCCTCAGCGATAGGGTGCGCAATCCCTCCCCGGTACGGGGAGGGTGGCGTCGGCGCGAAGCACCGACGACGGGTGGGGAGGTTGATACAGAACCGGCCCTATCCGAGGCATCCTATCCATCAGCGAAGCTTACCCCACTCGTCAGCGAAGCTGCGCTTCGCTGACACCCTCCCCTGCTTTGCAGGGGAGGGATTGTCACCGCACTTCGGCCTCTCGGTAAATGGTCTCGACGACGCCGTCGAGATTTTCATTCACCTCGTTGTTCCAGAAGCGCAGCACCTTGAAGCCCGCCGCCGCGAACCTCGCATCGCGCTCGGCATCCCGTAGCAGCTTCGCAGGCTCACCATGTTGAGCGCCATCGATTTCGATGATGAGCTTCGATTTCAAGCAGGCGAAATCGACAATATAGCCCTCGCGCGGCACCTGCCGGCGGAAATGCAAGCCCTGCTCCTTCAATGCCCGGAGATGCACCCAGAGCTTCACCTCCTGCGGCGTCATCGTCTTGCGCAATCGGCGGGCAATTTCGTTCGCCATCATACCCTCAGCGCAATCCCTCCCCGGCACGGGGAGGGTGGCAGCGAAGCGGCCGGGTGGGGTCTCACCCCATCCGTCAGCGTCGCTTCGCGCCGCTGACACCTTCCCCTCAAAGGGGAAGGATTAAGCCCACCACCTCAGTGGCAATTGCAGTTTCGGCGCGGCCTGTTCGATCACCGATGCGAGGGCGAACAAGGTCTCTTCCTCAAAGGCGCGGCCGATCAACTGAAGCGCCAACGGCAGGCCTTCGGACGAAGTTCCGGCTGGCACGGCGATCCCCGGCAGGCCCGCCATGTTCACCGTCACCGTGAAAACGTCGTTCAGATACATCTCGACCGGATCGGCGGCACCCTTTTCGCCCAAGCCGAAGGCGGCCGACGGCGTCGCCGGCGTCAGGATCGCATCGACGCCCTCGGCGAAGGCCGTCTCGAAATCGCGCTTGATCAAGGTCCTGATCTTCTGCGCCCGCACATAATAGGCATCATAATAGCCGGCCGAGAGCACATAGGTGCCGATCATGATCCGGCGGCGGACCTCCTTGCCGAAGCCGGCCGCCCTTGTGTTCTCGTAAAGATCGATGACGTCCTTGCCCGGAACACGCAGCCCGTAGCGCACGCCGTCATAGCGGGCGAGATTGGACGAAGCCTCGGCCGGCGCCACGATATAATAAGCGGGCAGCGCATAGCGGGTGTGCGGCAGGGAGATCTCGACGATCTTGGCGCCCGCCGCCTTCAGCCAGGCGACGCCTTCGCCCCACAGTCTGTCGATCTCGGCCGGCATGCCGTCGAGGCGATATTCCTTCGGAATGCCGATCACCTTGCCTTTGATGGATGTGCCGACCGCGGCCGCATAGTCGGGCACCGGCCGATCGACCGAGGTCGCATCCTTTGGGTCATGTCCGGCCATCGATTGAAGCAGGATCGCGGCATCGCGCACCGTTCGGGCGATCGGGCCTGCCTGGTCGAGCGACGAGGCAAAGGCGACGATCCCCCAACGCGAGCAGCGTCCATAGGTCGGCTTGATGCCCACTGTGCCGGTGAACGCGGCGGGCTGGCGGATCGAGCCGCCGGTGTCGGTCGCCGTCGCACCGTAGCAGAGCCGCGCCGCGACGGCCGCCGCCGAGCCGCCCGACGAGCCGCCGGGGACGAGCTTCATGTTCGAACCGGGCCGCCGCCAAGGCGAGATCACCGGCCCGAAATAGGAGGTCTCGTTTGACGAGCCCATGGCGAATTCATCGAGATTGAGCTTGCCGAGCATCACCGCGCCGTCGCGCCAGAGATTGGCGGTTACGGTGGACTCATAGGGCGGCACGAAATTTTCCAGGATGTGGCTCGCTGCCGTTGTCGTCACGCCCTTGGTGCAGTAAAGATCCTTGATGCCGAGCGGAATTCCTTCGAGCGGACGGGCTTGGCCGCGCCTGAGCCGCGCGTCCGACTCGCCAGCCATGGCCAGCGCTTTGTCCGGCGTCTCGGCGATGAAGCAATTGAGCACCCGCGCTTGTTCGATCGCCGCGATATGGGCCCTGGCGAGTTCGACAGCGGAAACTTCCTTCTTCACCAGGGCATCGCGTGCCGCGGCGAGGCTCAATTCGGTCAAATCGGTCAAAATCGCTGCTCTCTAATTCGATATCGCCGGCGCCCTATTCCACGACTTTCGGCACGACGAAGAAATGATCTTCGCTCGCCGGCGCATTGGCGACGATTTGATCGGCGATGTCGCCGTCGGTGACGACATCGGGCCGCTGCTTCATCCGCATCGGCATGACCGAGGTCATCGGCTCGACGCCTGCGACATCGACGGTGCTCAGCTCCTCGACGAAGGCGAGGATGGCGTTGAGCTCGGAGGCCAGATGCGGCACTTCCGCCTCAGGGAGCTTGATGCGGGCAAGATGGGCGATGCGGCGCACGGTCGCCTGATCGACGGGCATGGGCACTCTCGAGCTTCGGAGCGAAAGCAGGAGCGAGCCTATACATCCCGAGGGCCGCCGGGGCAATGCGAGGGGCGTGATCCCTCCCCGAACGGGGAGGGATGAGCCGCGCTCCATGTCTCATAGGACGATCGCCTCGCCGATCTGCGGCACGAGCACCTTCGGCTTCGCGCCCACGGCCGCGACGAATTCGCTCGGGTCCTGGGCGAGGAGATCGAAGGTGCCGTAGTGGCAGGGCACCACGGCCTCGAAGGCGAAATAGCGATGCACGGCCTCGGCCGCCGTCCTGCCGCCCATGGTGAACCGATCGCCGACCGGCACCAGGCCGATCTTGGGATGATGCAGCTCGTTGACGAGCGCCATGTCCGAAAAGATGTCGGTGTCGCCCATGTGATAGAGCACAGGTCCCTCGCGCGGCGTGACGACGAGGCCCATCGGATTGCCGAGATAGATGAAGCGGCCGTCGACGATCGCGCTCGACGAATGCAGGGCTTGCGTGAAGCTCACGCTGAAATCGCCGCAGGCGATCGTCCCGCCGGTATTGCCAGGATTGATCTTTGCGACGCCCCGCCCGGTGAGATACATGCAGATCTCGAAATTGGAAATGAGCTCGGCCCCGCTCGCCTTGGCGATATCGACGCTGTCGCCGACATGATCGTCGTGGCCGTGGGTCAGCAGGATATGCGTGGCGCCGGCGGTCGCGGCGGCGAAATCGAGCTTGAATTTGGGATTGCCGCGCAGGAATGGATCGATGAGGATGACCGCGGCGCCGGTCTCGATGCGAAAGGCCGAATGGCCGAGCCAAGTGAGTTTCATGGTCTTCCTCCGCCTGATGCGTGAAAGATGGAGGATGAGCCGTGCTGCGGCAAGAGCTTGTGCGTGGTGACCTCAGATGCCGCGCGGCCGCCCGGCGCTCGGCAGGCGACGCTTATTTGAACGAAAGCGGGAAGTGACAGCGGAGCTGGCCAATATCGAAGATCTGGCGTCCCGGCTCGCCGGCAGGCAAAGATTGATGGGAATCGATCTCGGCACCAAGACCATCGGTCTTGCCCTCTCCGATGTCGAGCGGAGCCTGGCAACGCCTCTGGAAACGCTCAAGCGCAGCAAATTTTCCGCCGATGCGGCGAAATTGCTCGCGCGGGCGAAAGAATTCGACGTCGCCGCCCTCGTGGTCGGCCTGCCGCTCAATATGGACGGAAGCGAGGGCCCGCGCGCCCAATCGACGCGCGCCTTCGTCCGCAATCTCGGCGCCCTGACCGCGATCCCTTTCATCTTCTGGGACGAGAGGCTGTCGACGGCCGCCGTCACCCGCGCCTTGATCGCGCAGGATGTCTCGCGCGCCAAACGTGCCGAAGTGGTCGACCGCATGGCGGCCGCCTACATCTTGCAAGGCGCGCTCGATCGGTTGAACCGACCGCACTCTATCGTGACATAGCCTCAGCGACTCAACGTGGCATCCGCTCGCCGTGGTGCTTGCCTGCTTCAAGCGGATTCCAAGGCTGGCGCGTGGACCAGCGGCAAAACGGCTTCGATGAGCGTCCCGCTGCCGGCACGCCGGGTAACGCTGAGGCGGCCGCCACAAGCCCGCACTCTTTCGCTCATCCCGGTCAATCCCATGCCCTTTTCAAACCTGTCCGGCACTCCGACGCCATTATCCTCGACCCTCGCCCGCAGCGCTTCAGTCGCCGTTCCGTTGGCCAGCCCGGGATCGCGCATCGTTACGCAATCCACGCTGATGCTGGCCTTGGTTGCCGCGGCATGCCGAAAGACGTTGGTGAGACCTTCTTGGATGACGCGGTAGATCGCCAGCCCGATGTTCTCGTCGACCGAGGTGAAATCATCCGACGCACTGAGCGAAATCTCGATTTCGGGATGGGCCGCGCGCCAGGAGCCGACAAGCGTGCGCAGAGCTTCGGCAAGCCCGAGTTCGCCGAGCCCGGCGGGCCGCAACCGCTGCAGCAAGCGCCTGAGCAGAGTCTGGATCGCTTCGGCCTGCTCGCCGATGGCGACGAGGGTCTTGCCGACGTGCGCTGGATCCTGCAATTTCTCGCAGAGCGCGCTCACGTTGGCACGGATGCAGAAAAGATGCGGCCCCATCTCGTCATGCAGATCGCGCGCGATCTGGCCGCGCTCCTCCTCTTGCACCTTCATGATCTGCTGGACCAGGCGGGTGTTCTCGGCGTTCACCCTGGCGAGGTTGACGGCGAGTCCGTTGAGCTTCTCGGAGATGTCGATGAACTCCGGCGGCCCGCGCGGCACGAGCTTTATGCCTGTGTCTCCCCCCGCCAGCCGCGTGATCGCATGGCCGACGTCGGTGAGCGGGTCAAGCGCACGCCCGACAAGAATGAGAATGACCCCCAATACGCACGCCGCGAAGATGAACGCCGTCACCACGATCGAGCAGACCTCGCCCCAAATCTCGGCGACCTCGTCGGTAGGATCGGCCGCGATGACGACATCGCCGAAGTTGCGGCCATGGATGGTGGCGGGAACGATCGTCAGGCTCGATTGCGGTTCGAAGAGACGCACGAACCAGAGTGGCGGGCCGTTCGGATCCGCATAAGTTATAATCGGCATGGACTCGGCTTCGGCTTCATTCGCCGCCACGAAGATCCGCACGTGCCGCAGGTTCTGCAGGTCCATGAGCAGCCGCCGCAAGGGTGGTCCGGGGTCCGGCGTCTCCTGCAGGCTCGCCAGCGCCGTCTCAATGAGTTCGCGCGACAGACGTGCGTCGGTCTCGCTTTCCGAGCGCACCCGCGGCCCGGCGTTCCACGCAATGAAGGCGATATTGGCCAGAAGGGAAACAAAGAGCAGCGCGCCAAGCAAAAGATTCAGGCGCGCGCGCAGGGAAAGTGTTCGCATTGTCAGCGCCTCGTAAGACCCATGCCGCGACTTTAATGGGCTTGCGGCCGCTCTTCTACCCCGTCCCGCCGCGCAAAGACCCCGCCGACATATGAATTTATCCAAAAGTCACCGGGAACATATCTCGATCGGGCGGCGCCGCGAAGCCCTTCAAGTGCTTGCTTGCACAGGCTTATTGACAGGGCCAGCGCCACCGAGAGAGGATGCCGTTACCAAAGCGACCGCTGGGAGGCGTCATGCAAGTTCTGGTCGTCGACGATCATCCGGTCATCATCTCGGGGTGCCGGGCCATGCTCTCGCCCTATCCCGACATCGATGTGATGGACGCGCTCGATGCGGAGGACGCCTACGAGCGCTATGTCGCGGCGCGTCCCGATGTCGTGGTGATCGACGTCAATCTTCCGGGTGTCTCGGGCTTCGCACTGACGCAGCGGATTCTGCAACATGATCCGGACGCGCGGGTCATCATCTTCACGATGAACGACGACCCGATCTTCGCGGCGCGCGCGATCGAGAACGGAGCGAGGGGCTATATTGGAAAATGCGAAGATCCTGCTCGCTTCGTCGCGGCGATCCGCGCGGTTGCGGCGGGCCGGACGTTCCTTTTGCCGGAGATGGCGCAAAAGCTCGCCTTCCTCGATCCCGGCCGGCGCGGCGATTCCCTGAGCGGGCTCAATCCGCGCGAACTGGAAATTCTGCGGCTTCTGCGCAACGGCAAGAGCATGGCCGAGATCGCCGGCGTGATCAACGTGTCCTATAAGACGGTCGCCAACAGCTGCGCGATCTTGAAACGCAAGCTCGGCGCGCGCACGCCCCTCGACCTCGTGCGCATCGCGCTGGAAAACAAGCTGGCATGAGTCCGAAAAGCGCGGCTATTCCAGCACGACGTTCTGCGGCTTGCCTGCGACCCAGGCTTCGATGTTGTCGACGAGCTGGTTGGCAAGGCCGGTCATCGCCTCGTGGCTTGCCCAGGCGACATGCGGCGTGACGATCAGGTTCGGCAGGTTCGCCTCGAGGAGGACATTGCCGTTCTTCGGCGGCTCGACGGTCAGGACATCGAATCCGGCGCCGGCGATCTCGCCGCTCTTGAGCGCTTCAACGAGAGCTTTCTCGTCGACGAGCCCACCCCGCGCGGTGTTGATGAGAATCGCGTCTTTCTTCATCTTCTTGAATTCGGCCGCCCCGATCATGTTGCGCGTCGTCTCGGTCAGCGGGCAATGCAGTGATATAATGTCGCTCTGGGTCAGGATCGTGTCGAGATCGACCTTGCCGGGGAAATCGAAGACGTCTGTGGCGATCACTTTCATGCCCAGCGCCTCGGCGCGGCGGGCGACTGATTTGCCGAGCGCCCCGAAACCGACGAGACCGAGAGTGGAACCGGCGATATCGCGGATGGGGTGATCGAAGTAGCAGAACTGGTCGATCGTCTGCCACTTGCCGCGGCGCACGTCGAGCACATAGGGGATGAGGCTGCGGCGCAGCGCGAAGATCAGCGCCAGCGTATGTTCCGGCACCGTGTTCACCGCATAGTTGCGGATGTTCGACACCGTAATGCCATGCGCCTTGCAATAGGCCTTGTCGACGCAATCGGTGCCGGTGGCGGCAACCGCGATCAGTTTCAGGTCCGGCAGCTTTTCGAGGCTCGGCGCCCGCATGGGGACCTTGTTGATGATGGCGATCTCGGCGCTAGCAAGACGTTCGACCACCTGGTCCGGCAAAGTCGCCTGATATTCCTCATACGTATGCGGGAATTTCGGCGCACGGACCGAGACGCCGATCGTCGCGCGGTCGAGGAAAACGATATTATAATGCTCATCGGACACGGGCGCTTTCTCCTTTTCTTCCTTCATTATTGGCGCCGCGCCGGCCCGTCAATGTGCCCAGCTCCCTCGCTTGCAGGGAGTGGGGCGTGCAAGCTCCTCAGAGCTGATTCAACAGCGCGTCGGCCGCCGAGATCTCCGCCTTGCCGGGCGATTCCTCGACATTGAGCTTGCGCACGACGCCATCCTCGACGAGCATCGAATAGCGTTGCGAGCGCAGGCCGAGGCCGCGTTCAGTAAGGTCGACGGTGAGGCCGATGGCCTTCGCGAAGGCCGCACTGCCGTCGGCGAGAAAGACAATCTCGCTGTCGGCGGCGGACGCCTTCGCCCAGGCATTCATGACGAAGACATCATTGACGCCGGTCACCGCGATCGCGTCGACCCCCTTCGCCTTGATGTCGTCGGCCTTGGCAACATAGCCCGGCAGATGATTGAGCGAACAGGTCGGGGTGAAAGCGCCGGGCACGCCCACGAGCACGATCCGTCGCCCCTTGAAGATCTCGTCCGTGGTGCGCCTCTGCGGACCTTCCGGGCTCATTACCGTGAACGCAACCTGCGGCAACGCATCACCGACTTTGATCGCCATGAACCTGTCCTCACGAAAAGCGCAGTCTAGCTTAATCGGCGCGGGCAGCAATTGGTCAGCCGGGCCGCCAACGCATGCCTTCCGCCGCACCGCCGCGCGCCTATGCCAAAGCCCACGCCGCGCTCGCCCTTTGCTGTGGAACGCCTGGGCGCCCCGCGCCGTTTGCCGGACAGCGCGCATTCGTCCGCCCGATTCCGGCGCAGGAGAATGTCGTTGCCTTTCAACCTGGGAGCAAATCATGGGCCTCTTTACCAAAGACATCAGGAACATGGATGATCTCTTCATCCATCAGCTGAAGTACATCTATTATGGTGGCGAAGCCGCGCATGGCCGCCGTTGACAGGCATTGAATGCATGGGCGGCTGGAAGCCAGTCTCAGCTGCCCGTACGCGCTTCAGCCAAGCGATTCCGCGATCCTGACCGCCTCTCTCAGGTCATCGACAAATTCGCTGAAAGCCTGATGGCGCGCGGTCTCGTCCGGCATACGCAGGATCGCCGAGGGATGGATGGTCGCCAGGACGTGGCGACCATCGCCCAGGATGAGATGTTGGCCGCGTGTTCGCGCCAGCACGATTGGCCGCTCGACGATCTCACGCGCCGCGGTCGTACCCAGAGCGACGACGAGCTTCGGGCGGACCAAGGTGAGTTCCCGATCGAGCCACCAGCGGCATGCTTTCACCTCGCCCCGGTTCGGCTGTTTGTGCAGCCGCCGCTTGCCGCGCTGCTCGTACTTGAAGTGCTTCACCGTGTTGGTCACATAGGTCGAACCGCGGGTGAGGCCCACTTCCGCGAGCGCCTGATCGAGGATGCGGCCGGCGGGACCGACGAAGGGCCGGCCGACGCGGTCTTCCTGGTCGCCCGGCTGCTCGCCGACCAACATGATCAGCGCGCCGACCGGGCCCTCGCCGAACACCACTTGCGTCGCGTCTCGATAAAGCGGACAGCGCTGGCAGACGGCCGCTTCGCGCGCGACCTCCCGCAATTGTGCCGCGGCTTCGCTCGGACGCGGAGTACTGATCGGTTCATGCGCGGGGGGCGCCGGGCGAGCTCGGGTCATGGCGCTGCCTGCTCCCAGGCGGTTCGACGCCGCGCGCGGTCCTTGCCGGCCGGATGCGCGGATCACGAGAAATTGCCGCTCGCTTACTTGGTTCCGATCGCGGGCCCGGCTTGCCGCTCCTTGGACGGCGTGACCGGCAGTGCCGATGATTTCGCCGGAATTTCAAGCTCGGTCATGAACTCATAGGCCTTCTGCAATCCGGTCAGGGTCAATCGGACCGGCACCCGATGCGGCGTGAGCGGTTGTTCGACTGCGACGATGGAGAAAAGCCCGTCGGCGCGCCGATGCGTCTCCAAGACCCAGCCCTCGGGCGCTTCGGCAAAAAGATCGGTCGGTTGGAAATCGCCCTTCCAGGTCAGCAGCCAGGTCGGACTCGTCGCGGTCTTGTCCGGCACCACGCTCAGCTTCTCTGCGAGATCTTTGGGCGCCAGCGCCAAAGGCACGCGTGCTTCGGCGGCAGCGACCGCGGCGTCCTCCGGGCTGTCGACGCTTTTGGGCAAAATCAGCTCGGCGCTGCTTTTTTCAGGCAGGCAGATATTATCGCAGACGGCGTAAGCGACAGTCAGGCGAAGACGCACGGGCTCCGCCGCATCCCGCGCTGCGACATGAATCGGAAATACGACGCCGCCGCGATAGCCGAAGGCTTCGATGCCCTGTTCGTCGATGCGGTGCGGGGCGGGGAAGAGAACCTCGGCATTGGCCACGTTCTCCGAATCCGTCACCGAAAATTGAGGCGGCACGCCGGCATCGCCCGGCGCGCGCCAATAGGTGATGGCCGCCGGCGAAAGCTTTATCTCCGCGGCGACTCTATAAATGCCATGGTCGCGGCCGGCGGCGATAAGCCGCATCTGCGCCTTATCCCCCTGCTGCCCCGACCAGGGGCTGGCGAAGGGATCGGACTTGGCCGGGAGCGCGCCAAGGCAGAGCGCGATTCCAAGGCCAAGACGGCCCGCAAAAAGAAGATGGCCAAACGCGCCCAGCTGCGCCAACATAGGCGCGCAGCGGGGGGAACGAGTCTTGCCTATAATCATCTTCAACACAGATCTCCCTGGCGGTCTCTCATGACCGAGAGCTGAAATTTGGACTTCCGAGACCCATGTGATCCTATACTGAATAGGGCACGAATGATGGCAAGCATGACGTACAAAGGTAAGGGGAACGGCTATCTCGACGGCCAATTGCTGCTCGCCATGCCCGGCATGATGGATGACCGGTTCGCCCGCTGCGTCGTCTATCTCTGCGCCCATTCCGACGAAGGCGCGATGGGAATTATCATCAACCGCCGCGCGCCCAGCCTGAATTTTTCGGAGCTTCTGGTTCAGCTCGAGGTCATCGGGCCCGACGAGGCCATAAGGCTGCCGGCACAGGCCGGCGCCGTCCCGGTCCTGAAGGGCGGCCCGGTCGAGACCGGGCGCGGCTTCGTGCTTCACTCGAACGATTTTTACATCGATAATTCGACCTTGCCGATCGACGCCGGCGTCTCGCTGACCGCAACGATCGACATCTTGCGCGCCATCGCGCATGGCGCCGGCCCCGACCGCGCCGTTCTGGCGCTTGGCTATGCCGGCTGGTCGCCGGGCCAATTGGAAGACGAAATGCAACATAACGGCTGGCTCACCTGCCCGGCCGACAGCGCGCTGATCTTCGATACACCGCTCGAATCGAAATATGAGCGCGCCTTGCGCAAGCTCGGCATAGATCCCGGCTTCTTATCCGCCCAATCCGGCCACGCGTGATGAGCTTCCCGCGACGGCTCAGGCCCTGAGAGCGGACCGAGAGCGCGCCCTTGTTTTCCAATCGAGCCGCTCGCGCCCATCGCGCGGCGCAGGATGAGCTCACGCGGCAATCGAGGCGGCGCCGACGAGCTTGCGGGCATCCGTCGCGCTCATCGGATGACCGAAGGCATAGCCCTGCGCATATTCGCAGCCGAGCTGATAGAGCTCGATCGCATCGGATTCCGATTCCGCTCCTTCGGCGATGACAGCCATGTCGAGATCGTGGGCCAGCGTAACGATGGAGCGCAAAATGATCGGCCGCGCTCCCTTGCCGTTGTGACGAACGAAGGAGCGGTCGATCTTGATCGTATCGAATGGGAAGCGCTGCAGATAGGCGAGCGAGGAATAGCCGGTACCGAAATCGTCAAGCGAGAGGCCGGCGCCAAGCGCGTGAATGCGGCCCAGAATCTGCGCCGCATATTCCGGATTCTCCATGACGAGGCCTTCGGTGAGTTCAAGCTTGAGCGTGCCGCGCGCCACCTCCCAGCGAGACAGAACCCCCTTCACGTCCTGGAGCAGATCGTGCCGCAACAATTGCCTTGAAGAGATGTTGACGCTCGCAAAGAGCGGCGGATCGACATCGAGAGCCGCCTGCCAGGCAGAAAGCTCGCGGGCGGTGCGTTCCATCACGAAAACGCCGAGGTCGACGATGCCGCCCGTCTCCTCGGCGATGGGAATGAACTCCGCGGGACCGAGCCGGCCGAGCCTTGGATGATCCCATCTGAGCAGAGCCTCGAACCCGGCGACCGTGCGGTCTTCGAGCCGGATGATCGGCTGAAACAGGATATTCATCTCGCCGCGATCAAGGGCGCGGCGCAAATCTCCTTCGAGCGTCAACCGATCCGACCGCAAGGTGCGCATCGAAGCCCGGAAGACTTCGATGCGGTTGCCGCCCATCCGCTTGCCGTGCCGAACCGCGATCTCGGCATCGTTCAGCATGTCTTCCCGCTTCGCATGCAATTGCGGATCGTAGAGCGCGAGACCGATCGAGGCCGAGAGCGGAACCTCATTATCGCCGAACGTGACCGGCGTCGAAACCGCGCGCCGAACCATATTGGCGACGGAGATGATCTGATCCGTCTCGGTTTCCGAGATGATGATGGCGGCGAATTGATCGCCGCAGAGACGCGCCAAACAATCTTGCGGCTTGAGGATGCGGCCGAGCCTGCGGGCGATCGTCAGCAATATCGAATCGCCGGCTGAAAAGCCGATCGTCTCGTTGATCTGCTTGAATCTGTCGATATCGATAGAGATCACGGTCGGGCGAATCTTCGAGTCGGTCTGAGAGAGGAGAAGCGCGGCCTCGAGCCGATCGAAGAAAAGCTCCCGGTTCGGCAGGCCGGTCAAGTTATCGCGGACGGCGTCATGCAGGACCCGCATCTCGGCCGTCTTGTGCTCGGTCACGTCGGCGAGCGTGCCGATGACCCGGACCACCTCGCCCTCCTGGCCGGTGACCGGCCGCGCCTTCAGATGAAACCACAAATAATGTCCGTCGGCGGCACGCAGGCGAAACTCCTGGTTGATCCGGCCGCGTCTCTGTTGAAGCATCGTGTCGAGACAGGCGCGATAGCGGTCGCGCTCGAAAGGATGCAGAAGTTCGAGCCAGGCGGAGGCCGGCCCTTCGAGCGTGCCGCGTGAGAGCCCGAGTTGCACCTCGACCTCGGGGCTCACATAGATGCGGTCCGAGCCCACGTCCCAATCGAAGATAATGTCCCCGCAGCCGGTGAGCGCCAGCGCCTTGCGCTCGACGTCACTGATCGCACCGTGGCCAAGCCCACTGCCGGCAAAGGCGTTCTGCATGATCGTGAAACCGATCAGCATGACGATCAGGACGAGGCCGCCGATGAGCGCCGGCGATACGAGATCATTGGTGAGCGAGCCGGTCACGGTGAAGGCCGCGGCCACGATCCAAACGAGCAAAAGAAACCAGGTCGGGATCAGCATCACCGCGCGGTCGTACCCATGCGTCGAAAGATAGAGCACGAGGATGAAGCCGACCGCGGCGACCGTCGCCAGCGAAATTCGCGCGACGCCGGCGGCGACCGGCGCGTCGTAGACCGCGAGGCCGATCAGCGCGACGAGAAAGAGCAGCCAGCCGATCGCGACGCGCGAGGCGCGCACATGCCATCGGTTGAGATTGAGATAGGCGAAGAGAAAGACGAGCAGCGTCCCCGCGAGCGCCGTCTCCGCTCCGGCGCGCCAGATCCGGTCGGTTTGCGCAGACGTGTTGAAAATCTTGCTCCAGAATCCGAAGTCTATGCAGACATAGGCGAGCACCGCCCAGGCGAGCGCCGCGGCCGCCGGAAAGATCACCGCGCCCTTGACGACGAAAACGATGGTGAGAAACAGCGCCAGCAATCCGGCGACGCCGATCACGATTCCCTTGTAGAGGGCGAGGCTCGTCAGCTTGTCCTTATAGGCATCCGGCTCCCAAAGATAGAGCTGCGGCAAGCTGGCGGCGCGCAGCTCGGCGACATAGGTCACCGTCGTGCCGGGATCGAGCGTCAGCCGAAAGACATCTGCATCGGCACTCTCCTCCCGCTCCGGCGGGAAGCCCTGGCTCGCGGTGATCGCCGAAATGCGCGAAGCGCCGAGATCGGGCCAGATCACGCCTGAGCCTACAAGGCGGAAATGCGGCGCGACGACGAGCCGTTCGATCTGCTCGTCGGTGTCATTGGTGAGCGCGAAGACGATCCAGCTCGGATGCGTCCCGGCCTCGAGCGCCCGCACCTCGATGCGGCGGACGATCCCATCCGATCCCGGCGCCGTCGAAACGAGAAGGCGGTCGCCCTGCGAACTATAGCTCTCGATCGCCTTGGTGAGATCGATGGCGGAGGCGTCGAGCGGCACGCGTACGGATTCGATCGCGCCCGCCGGGGTTGCTCCCGCTCCGAGAAGGACGAGGGCAAGCGATATCCGACGCCACAAGGGCCGCACGCGAAAGACCGACATTGTGCCCCGCTCAGGCGCGATCGCGCCGTGAAACCCGCAAAGGAAGCGGGTCCGTCTCGAGAAGCGCGTAAAGGAAATGGTCCTGCCAGAGCCCGTTGATCCGCAGATACGCGCGGGCCAGCCCTTCCCTTTTGAAACCATTGCGCTCCAATAGTTTTACCGATGCTTCATTGTGTGGCAAGCAAGCCGCCTCGATCCGATGCAGCCGCAAGCTCGTGAAGGCGAATCCCGCCATCGCTCGGACCGAACGCGACATCAGACCCTTTCCGGCGAAGGGCAGACCCATCCAATAGCCGAGCGTCGCGGATTGCGCGACGCCGCGCTTGATCTGGCCGAGCGTCAGACCGCCGACGAGCACATCGTCGCCTTCGCGGAAGATCAGGAAAGGATAGGCCTCGTCGTCGGCGATCTCCTGCACGTGCCGGCGCAGCCTGCGGCGGAACGAGGTGCGGGTCAAGTCGTCCCCAGGCCAGGTCGGCTCCCAGGGCGTGAGGAAAGCCCGGCTGTGCTCGCGCAAATCGGCCCAGGCCTCGTAATCGCGCATCTCGGGCGGCCGCAGATAGACGCCTTCGCCGCGCACGAAATTCGCGATGTCGCTCGGCGGGCCGAGACGAAACAGAGCCAAGCCGTCCTCCCCCTACATAGAACCGAGCCGTTCGCCGACCCGGTCCGGCGAATAGACTTTAGCGATCGGCCCGACGGCCGC
>DATFNQ010000080.1:0-5495 GCA_035266305.1 Methylovirgula sp. | reverse complement strand
CGGCGCACCCCTCACCCGGCTCCTGGGTTATGCGCCGGGCTGGAGCGGATTGGGCGAGGACCTGCCGAAGGGTGTCTTTGAGCAGTGGGTGGGTTGGGTGATGAGCGAACGCTATCTGTTCGACGACCCCCATCTCAAGGCGCTTTCGAATTTCGCCAAGTACAAGGGTGCGCTGCGCTCGCTGTGCCTTTCCGACGACCCCTGGGCGACGCGGCCGGCGGTCGAGCTTCTCTGTTCGGGCTTTACGTCGACCAAGCCGGAAATTCTGACCGTCACCCCGGCCGATGCCGATACGACCGCAATCGGCCACCTCGGCTTTTTCCGTCCCGAACATCGCGACACGCTCTGGCGCGGCGCGGCGGAATGGATGGAGGCGGAGGAATAAGTTGCTTCGTCTACCTCTGCATCGCCCGAATATGGTAAGAATATCTATGTGAGACATCTCACAGAGCGAAATGGCGCTCCGGCGTGATATTGCGGCCACGAGGTTCAATCGCGAGATACTCGAATGCCTCTTATCGGATTTTCGATGCGCACCCTCTGGTTCATCGCTCTCACCATCGTTTCCTTCTGCCTGCTGGGCGGCCCCGCCTCCGCGGACAAGCGGATCGCCCTTATCATCGGAAATTCCGCCTACGAGAACGTCACGCGCCTCGATAATCCGAAAAACGACGCCTCTCTCATGGCCGACACGATGCGCGGCCTTGGATTCACCCTTGTCGGCAATGGCCCTCAGATCGACCTCGACAAGGCCGGGCTTGACAGGGCGGTGCAAAGCTTCGGGCAATTGATCCAGGGCGCCGACGTCGCGCTGTTCTACTACGCCGGCCACGGCGTTCAGGTGAATGGCTCGAACTATCTCGTACCGGTCAACGCCAATCCGACGCGGGAGGCCGACGTCGATTTCCAGATGGTCGATGTCAACGTCGTGCTGCGACAGATGCAGGGTTCGGGAACCAGACTTAATCTCGTTGTGCTGGACGCCTGCCGAAACAATCCGTTTGGCAGCCGCGGGTTGCGGGCCACCGAAGGCGGGCTTGCGCAGATGCGGGCGCCGGAGGGGACCCTCATTTCATACGCAACGCAGCCGGGCAGCGTTGCGCAAGACGGTGGCGACGGCCACAGCCCGTATACAAAGGCACTCGCAAACACGGTTCGCCGCGCCGGGCTCGACATATTTCAGACCTTCAATCAGGTCGGACTGTCCGTGAAGCGCGCGACCGGCGGCTCGCAGCAGCCATGGGTGTCGTCGTCGCCGATCGATGGCGATTTCTACTTCGTTCCCCCGCCAGGATCGGCGGCATCGCATCAGCCGGACGCCCCTGCCCAGGATGTGCGCCCTCCCAGCGCGCGGCCCGAGGACCCAGCCGACGCGCGCCGGTCGCTCGAGAAAGCAGCAAACGCGGGGGATGCCGCCAGCATGGTCAATCTCGGTTTCATGTACGAGAGAGGCAATGGCGTAGCCCAGGATTTTGCCGAAGCCCGCAAGTGGTATGAAAAGGCGGCGGCCGCCGGCAACACCATCGCGATGAGAAACCTTGGTATCTTGCACCGGGACGGCAGTGGTGTCGCCAAGAATCCGGTCGAAGCGCGCAGGTGGTTCGAGAAGGCGGCCGGCGGCGGAAATGCCGAAGCCATGAACAGCCTTGGCTTTCTCTACCAGGCCGGCATCGGCGCGGCGCCGGATTACACCGAGGCCCGCAAGTGGTTTGAGAAGGCCATCGCCGCAGGCAACGTTCCCGCCATGGTCAATCTTGGTTTCCTCTACGATAGAGGCTACGGCGTCACCCAGAATTATACCGAGGCCCGCAAATGGTATGAGAAGGCCGCCAGCGCCGGCAACGCCGTCGGCATGAAGAACATCGGCATTTTCTACCGTGATGGATATGGTGTCGCGAAGGATCCCTCTGAAGCGCGCAAATGGTTCGAGAAGGCGGCCGCTACCGGCAACGCTGACGCCATGACAAGTATCGGCTTCCTCTACGAGACGGGCAACGGCGTGCCAAAGGACTATGTCGAGGCGCGCAAATGGTACGAAAAGAGCGCGGCCGCGGGCAATGCCAACGGCATGACCAATCTCGGCATCCTCTATCGAGACGGGAGAGGCGTCGCCCAGGACAAGTCCGAGGCGCGCAGGTGGTTCGAGAAAGCGGCGGCAACGGGTTACGACAAGGCGCGAATAGCACTTCAAAACCTCGATTCGCCCGGGCAACGTACCCGACGCTGACCGCCGCGCTGGCGCAGGCCGCGCCGGGCTTGTCCATCCCCGAAAGTATGCTGGCTGGCAATATTTTCATCGATCTGCTCGCACTTGCCCTCGGCGCAAATGACGATGGCCGGGACGCCGCCCGCCCCGCCGCGCGCCGCGCACTGTTCGAGCAAGTCTGTGCGCAGATTCGTTCGATGATCGCCGATCCCTATCTGACGATCACCGCCGCGGCTGATGGCGTTCGCATGGCGCCAAGAACGCTTCAGACTCTGTTTCAGAACCGCGGCACGAGTTTTACTGCGTTTGTGATCGAGCAGCGTCTTCTCCTCGCTGATCGTCTTCTGGCGCGCAGTCAGAGCATGACCGTGACCGACGTCGCCTACGCGGTCGGGTTTTCAGACCTTTCGCATTTTAGCCGAATGTTTCACCGGCGGTTTGGACTTACCGCCAGGGATCGTCGATGCGAACAGGAAAACCCGTGATACGGCGCGCCCCTACTCCGCCGCCTCGCGCACATGACGAGCCGTCGGCGTGCGCATCGTCACCAGCTCTTCCGCCGCCGTGGGATGCAGGGCCATGGTCGCATCGAAATCGGCCTTGGTCGCTTTCATTTTGACGACGATGCCGAGCACCTGCGCCATTTCGGCGGCGCCGTCACCGACGATGTGACAGCCGAGGACGCGATCGGTCGTGGCATCGACGATCAACTTCATCAGAACCCTGGTGTCGCGGCCCGAGAGCGTGGCCTTCATCGGCCTGAAATTCGCCTTGTAGATGTCGACGTGGCTGAATTGCGCGCGGGCCTGGGCTTCCGTCAATCCGACGGTGCCGACTTCAGGCTGGCAGAATACCGCGGTCGGAATGTCGGCGCGATCGACCCGAACCTGCCGCTTGCCGAACACTGTGTCCGCAAAGGCGTGGCCCTCGCGGATCGCAACCGGCGTGAGGTTGATGCGATGGGTGACGTCGCCGATCGCGTAGATGTTGGGCGTTGACGTCCGCGAAAAGCCGTCAACCGCGATCCCGCCGTTCTCCGGGTTGATGGCGACGCCGGCCTTCTCCAGCCCGAGATTGGCGACATTGGGATGCCGGCCGATCGCAAACATCACCTGGTCGGAGGCGATGCTCGAGCCGTTCGACAAATGCGAGGTGAAGTCCTTGCCGTGCTTGTCGACCTTGTTGACGGTGCAGCCGGTCAGGATCGTGATGCCCGCTTTTTCCATTTCGCTGCGGACATGGGCGCGGATGTCCTCGTCGAAACCGCGCAGCACGTTCTCGCCGCGGTAGACGACCGTGACGTCGGAGCCGAAGCCGGCAAAGATGCAGGCGAATTCGAGCGCAATATAGCCGCCGCCCTGAATCAGGATGCGCCGCGGCAGCGACGGCAGATGGAATACTTCGTTCGAGGAAATCACGTGCTCGATGCCGGGAATGGCAACGCCGTGATTTGGCGCCCCGCCGGTGGCGATCAGCACATATTTTGATCGCACCGTCTCGCCGCTCGCGAGCCGAAGCGTGTTCGCATCGACAAACTCCGCACGCGTCTTGAGGACGCGCGCGCCGGCTTTTTCCACGTTCGTGGTATAGGCCGCTTCAAGCCGCGCGATCTCCTTGTCCTTGTTGGCGATCAAGGTCGGCCAGTCGAACGTCGCCTGAGGGATCGTCCAGCCAAAGCCCGCGGCATCCTCGATCTCGTGATGGATGTGGGAGGCATAGACCAGGAGCTTTTTCGGCACGCACCCGCGGATCACGCAGGTGCCGCCCACCCGGTACTCCTCGGCGATCAGAACCCGGGCGCCGTGGGTGGCGGCGATCCGGGCCGCACGAACGCCGCCCGACCCTCCTCCGATGACTAACAGATCGGTATCGAATTCAGCCATCTCTGCTCCGGTCAAGGCGGATCAGCCGAGCGGCTTGCCGCGCTTTTTCATTTCCGCACGGAATTCGTTGCCCACCGTTTCGGAAAAGGCCTGCGCCCACTGGCTCATGAAGTTCATGCTGGCCTGAATTGATTTCGGCTCCTGCGCGAGCAACTTCTGGCCGATCGCCGATTTGTAGAAAGTGGTGAGGTCTTTCAATTCCTGCTCGGTGAAATCGCTGGCGTAGATTTTCGCCATTTGCTCGCCGATCTCCTTCTCGCGACCAGCCAGGTTCTGGGCGACGACTACCGCGACCTCGTTCAGGTCTTTCTGATAGTTCAGGTTGTTCGCCAGGAAGGCGTCCTTGGCCCGCTGGACGAGGTTGGGGACCGCGCCTGCATATACCGCGCTGACATTTTTCACCGCGAGGAGCTCCCTCGCCGCCGCGAGCGCCGAGGGGGAAGCCGGCTTGAGCGGCGCGGGCTGTTGGCCTGCGGGCTGCTGCGCCCGGGCCGGCAGGGCTGAAAGCGCCAAGCCGAGCGCAAGGCCGGTAGCGAGCAAGATTCTTGATGGACCCTTCATTTTCCGATTCTCCTCGATTGCGGCGCTACCGCCGCTCAACAACACGAATTCCCTGAGAGCCGGCCAGCATTGCCATACTGGCAAGGCCAATGAACAGCCCGTGCTCGACAACACCCGGAATGGAAACCAGCGATTGCGCCAGGCGCGGCGCGTCCGCTATGCGTCCGAGATGGGCATCAACGATCCAGTGGCCACCATCGGTGACGAAAACGTGACCGTCCCGGCCCTTTCTGACCACCATTTGGCCGGAAACGCCACAATCGGCAAATGCTTTTACGATCGCGCGCTGTGTGGCGCCCAGCCCGAACGGAATGACCTCGATCGGAAGCGGAAAACGGCCGAGCGCCTCGACCCATTTGGAATCGTCGGCAATCACGATCATCCGATCGGACGCGGCGGCCACGATCTTTTCCCGCAAGAGAGCGCCCCCGCCGCCCTTGATGAGATTGAGCGAGGGGTCGATTTCGTCGGCGCCATCGACGGTCAGATCGAGCCGGTCGATCTCGTCGAGCGTAGTCAAGCGAATGCCGCACCGGATGGCGTCGCTGCGCGTGGCTTCCGATGTCGGCACGCCAATGACATCGAGCCCGTCGCGCACCCGCGCGCCCAGGAGCTCGACAAAATGCTTCGCGGTCGATCCGGTGCCGAGGCCGAGCTTCATGCCATTTTGCACGAAGTCGAGCGCGCGCGCGGCCGCCTGCCGTTTCAGTTCGTCCATGCTCACGTGCGAACAATCCTTGTCGAGCCGCGGCCTTGTCGCGCGGTCGGCGCGGTCCGGCGCCGACTATCTAGCGTCGTTTTAGGGGGAGGAACAGCGTTATGCGCCGGTCCGGTGCCAATTGGTA
>DATFNQ010000079.1:0-24720 GCA_035266305.1 Methylovirgula sp. | reverse complement strand
TTGTTTGGCACCTCGATGTCGGCTCATCACATCCTGGGGCTGGAGAAGGTCCCAAGGGTTCGGCTGTTCGCCGATTAAAGTGGTACGTGAGCTGGGTTCAGAACGTCGTGAGACAGTTCGGTCCCTATCTGCCGTGGGTGTCGGAGAATTGAGAGGATTTGTCCCTAGTACGAGAGGACCGGGATGAACGTACCTCTGGTGGACCTGTTGTGGCGCCAGCCGCAGTGCAGGGTAGCTATGTACGGAACGGATAACCGCTGAATGCATCTAAGCGGGAAACCGACCTCAAAACGAGTTCTCCCTTAAGAGCCGTGGAAGACGACCACGTTGATAGGCCGGGTGTGGAAGCACAGCAATGTGTGAAGCTTACCGGTACTAATCGCTCGATCGACTTGATCGCTCTCATTATCGATGCTTGCCAGACGACAGAAGACGGACGACGGACGACAGAGGATCCTCTGTCGTCCGTCGTCTGTCCTCCGTCGTCCGACCAGTTTGCTTCCTGCCTTTCGCCGGCCTGGTGACTCTTGCGAAGTGATTAGACCCGATCCCATCCCGAACTCGGCCGTCAAACGCTTCAGCGCCAATGGTACTATGTCTCAAGACCTGGGAGAGTAGGTCGTTGCCAGGCCTGCGAAGGGCAGACTTATCACGGACGACAGAGAACGGACGACAGAGGACAGAGGATCCTCCGTCGTCCGTTCTCTGTCGTCCGTCTTCCGATTTGTCGCGGGGTGGAGCAGCCCGGTAGCTCGTCAGGCTCATAACCTGAAGGTCACAGGTTCAAATCCTGTCCCCGCAACCAATCCCGCCTAGCGTCCCTCTTCATGCTTTAGCCGAGCCGCCAGCGCACGTTCAAGCGCGACGCTTCACTTCTCGAGACTCCCGGTATAGGCAACAACGTCTTCGATCTCGCTGCGCGACAGGTTCATGTTCGGCACTTTAGGATGGGAATCAGTTAGGAAGGCTATGAGCTCTTCCGCGGGCAGTTTTCTGTGCGCGATCGCGGCGAAGCCCGGTATATCCGGATTGGCCAGCTTCTGATCAGACGAGACGAGATGGCAGGCGGCGCACCAGCGCTTGGCGATGATTTCGCCTTTCGCCGCATCGGCAGCGAAAGCGCGGAGCGGCAAGATCATAAGCACCAGAAAGGCGATCGCGCCCCGGCTGAGGCATTGAGTGGACGAGACCGTTCCCACCGTGGTTCGGCTCCGGCTGGCCCCGCAATAGAGGTGCAAAGCTCTATGCATCCGCTAGGGTCCCTACTCAATAGGGACGACGGAAGACAGATGACGGAGGAAGAGGCTGAGTCCGGTGTCCGCCAATAGCTCAACGCTGCAATTGCGCGACGGAAGGACGCTGGGGCTTGCCGAATACGGCGACCCCGCCGGCAATGTCCTGTTCTACTTTCATGGCTACCCCGGCGCTCGCGTGGAAGCACGCCTTCTGGCCGAGCCCGCGCAACGACTGGGCATCCGCCTCATCGGAATTGACCGGCCCGGAATGGGGCTCTCGACTTTCCAAGCGCGACGTCGTTTCTTGGATTGGCCTTCCGATGTGGCCGGATTGGCCGACAAGCTCGGCATCGATCGCTTCTCCGTCGTTGGATGTTCCGGCGGCGGACCCTATGCGCTCGCTTGCGCATGCAAGATTCCGGATCGCCTCGTTGCCTGTGGGATCGTTGCCGGAGCCGGCATCGCCGGACCCTTCCTGTCGCTCATTTCTCGGGGCTTGCCCTGGCTTCTTTCGCCGCTGATCCGCCCGTTTTTCCAGGATGAGGAGCATGCCGCACGTTCGGGCCGGCGATTTAACGGCTGGTGGCCGGAACCGGACAAGAAAGTCCGGCCTCGGGTCGGTAACATCCTGGCTGCTTCGCTCGTGGAAGCCTTTCGTCAAGGATCAAAAGGCCTAGCCTATGAAGGTACGCTCCTTGGCGGCCATTGGGATTTCAAACCCGAAGACGTCCATTGCCCGAACTTATATTGGTGGCATGGCGAACGCGACAGGCACGTTCCCATCGCAATGGGACGCGCGGTCGCCGACAGGCTCTCCGGCTGCAAGGCGATCTATTATCCTGACGAGGGTCACATTTCGCTGATCGTCAATCGCGGCGAGGACATCGTGAGGACGCTCACAAAGCGATCCTACTGAAAGTCTGATCGCCGGACCGGAGAGCGTCTTGCGGCCTTGCAGGATCGGAAGATGCTTTGGACATTGACCTGGATCAGGGCGCCCGCCGCTATTTCCAAGACTGCCGTTAGACTGACGAGGCAGGCGTTCGTCGGTGAACATAGCCAAACTGTTGCAGTCGCAATATGATAAATGGCGCGGCTTGCCTTTTCAGGACCCCAATGCTCCACGGCTGGGAAAACTTCTTCATTGTGGCCGGGACAGCGGGCGCGACACTGATCGGCTTGCTGTTCGTCGCCGTCTCGCTCATGGCCGTGCTGCCGCCTTGGCCGTCCGCGTGGCCGGTCGGGATCATTCTGGGGCTGTTCGGGCTAAGCGGCCTCGTCTACCAAATTCACGTTATTCTCGAGCAGCGCAAGGTCGTTTTGGTCTCGCCCGATTGGCTCGACTGGACTCTGTTTTCGGTCATGCCGGTGCTCGGCAATGTGAGCCTGATCGCCGGCGCGGCCGGATTGATTGCCGAGAAATCCTTCGCGCCCTACGCCATCGCGGGCGCGATCACGCTCCTGCTGCTCGCCGGCATCTACGGCGCCTGGGACCTCACGTTGTGGATCGCCAGGAACCGGGACAAGATCTAGCGTCGCCTTTGGCTGTCGGTGTGCCACGGCCCTATGTTACAGGACGCGGCCGCGACGTTAGTTCCGTGCGGTCAAGCCAAGACTGACCCATCCAAGCTTATGGGAGGAGCTCTGCCATGTTTGGTCTGACCGCGCTGCAATTGGCGCGGATCCAGTTCGGCTTCACGGTTTCCTTCCATATCATCTTTCCGGCGATCACCATCGGGCTCGCCAGCTATCTCGTCGTGCTGGAAGCGCTGTGGCTGTGGAAGCAGGAGGAGGTCTATCGCGATCTTCACCACTTCTGGGCGAAGATCTTCGCCGTCAACTTCGCCATGGGCGTCGTCTCAGGGCTGGTGATGGCTTATCAGTTCGGCACGAACTGGAGCTATTTCTCGACCTTCGCCGGCCCCGTCGTTGGCCCGCTGCTCGCTTACGAAGTGCTGAGTGCCTTCTTTCTCGAAGCGGGCTTTCTCGGCGTCATGCTGTTCGGCTGGAACAAGGTCGGGCCGGGCTTGCATTTTTTTGCAACCCTGATGGTCGCGGCGGGCACGCTCGTTTCGGCGACCTGGATTCTTGCCTCGAACAGCTGGATGCAAACGCCGCAAGGCACCGAGATCATCGGCGGGCGCGTGGTGCCCGTCGATTGGACCAAGGTCATCTTCAATCCATCTTTCCCCTACCGCTTGGTGCATATGACGGTCGCGGCCTATCTCGCCACGGCGCTCTTCGTCGGCGCGTCAGGCGCCTGGCACCTCTTGAAGCGCCGCGATACGCCAGCCGTGCGCACCATGCTGTCGATGGCGATGTGGATGGTGCTCATCGTTGCGCCGATCCAGATCCTGATCGGCGATCAGCACGGGCTCAACACGCTTCGCTATCAGCCAGCCAAGATCGCCGGCATGGAAGGCCATTGGGAGAACAAGCCCGGCAAGAGCGTGCCGCTGATCCTCTTCGGCTGGCCCGACATGGCGGCCGAGACGACCCGCTATGCGCTCGAGATCCCGCACCTCGGCAGCCTGATCCTGACCCATTCCTGGAACGGGCAGGTCCCCGGCCTGAAGGACTTCGCGCCCGGCGACCGGCCCGATTCGCCGGTCATCTTCTGGAGCTTCAGGGTGATGGTCGGGCTCGCATTCTTGATGCTGTTCCTGGGCTTGTGGAGCCTGTGGCTGCGCTGGCGCGGAACGATGTCCGTGCGCCGCTTTTCCTGCGCTTTGCCATCCTGATGGGCCCCGCAGGCATCGTCGCGATTCTCGCCGGCTGGATCACGACCGAGGTGGGCCGTCAGCCCTGGGCGGTCTACAACGTGATGCGGACCGCCGATGCCGTCTCCAACCACTCGGCGATCGAGCTGACGGGCACGCTGGTTCTTTTCATCGTCATGTATTTCGCCGTGTTCGGCACCGGCCTCAGCTATATGCTCAAGCTCGTCGCCAAAGGGCCTGACGTGACAGGACCGGAAGCGGAGCCCGGCAAGATCCAACGTCCCGCCCGGCCGCTCTCGGGCGCGCCGGACGTCGATCCCCTGGCGCCGGCGAGCGGAGAAGGATGATGGGCGTCGATCTTCCGATCCTCTGGGCCATCATCATCGGCTTTGGGCTGATGATGTACGTGGTCATGGACGGCTTCGATCTCGGGATCGGCCTCCTCTTTCCTTTCATCCGCGCTCGATCCGACCGCGACACGATGGTCAACACGGTGGCGCCTGTCTGGGACGGCAATGAGACTTGGCTGGTGCTCGGCGGCGCCGGCATGCTGGCCGCTTTTCCGCTTGCCTATGCCGTGCTGCTCAGCGCGCTCTATCTGCCGCTCGTGGCGATGCTGGCGGGCCTCATCTGGCGCGGCGTCGCCTTCGAATTCCGCTTCAAGGCGGATGCGGCGCATAGGCCCTTCTGGGACAAGGCCTTTGCCTGGGGCTCCTATATTGCGGCCTTCTCGCAAGGAGTCGCGCTCGGCGCTTTCATCAACGGCTTTCACGTGACCGGGCCGTCCTACCAGGGCGGCGCGCTCGATTGGCTGACGCCGTTCAGCATCTTCACCGGCTTTGGCCTCCTCGTCGCTTATGCGCTGCTCGGCAGCACCTGGCTCATCATGAAAACGGAAGGCGCGCTGCAGCAACGCATGATCGCTCTCGCGCAGCCGGTCACGATCGTTCTCCTCGTCGTGATCGGAATCGTCAGCCTCTGGACACCGCTCGCCCATCCGGAGGTTGCGGCGCGCTGGTTCAGCCTGCCGAACATCATCTTCTTCGCGCCGGTTCCGCTGCTCACTCTGGCAACGGCCTGGGCGATGCTGAATGCGCTCCGCCGCGAGCCGCATGTGCTGCCGTTTCTGCTCGCGCTGTTCCTGCTGTTCCTCGGCTACAGCGGGCTTGCGATCAGCCTGTGGCCGAATATCATTCCCCCAGCCGTGTCCATCTGGGCGGCGGCGGGACCGCCGCAAAGCCTGGGTTTCGCGCTCGTCGGCGCGCTGTTCATCATTCCGATCATCCTGGCCTATACGTCCTGGTCCTATTACGTGTTCCGCGGCAAGGTGAGGGTGGGCGAAGGCTATCACTGATGGACGCCTCGCCCCGCAAGCCTTGGCTGCGCCGCATCGGTTGGCTCGTCCTGATCTGGACGGCGAGCGTCGCGACGCTCGGGGTTGCGGCGCTGATCTTTCGCGCGCTCATGTCGCTCGCGGGGCTTACGGCAGGATGAGAGCGCTTTACTTGGCCGGCGCGACAAGTGCGAACATGGCGCCTTGCGGATCGATACATTGGATGATCCAGCTTCCGCCCGGCACTTGATGCGGCCCGTTGACGACCTGGCCGCCTTTGTCCTTGACGCGCGCCGCGGCCGCCTCGATTTCGGCAACGTTGAAATAGTAGAGCCAATAGGGCGCGGGTTCCGCCGCGGGCTTGGTAAACATCCCGCCGATCGACGCGTCGCCCAGCCCGAAGAGCTGATAGATCCCCATAGGACCCAGATCGATCGCTTCTTTCTTCCGCCATCCGAACAACGCCGCATAGAAGGCGAAGGCTTTTTCATGATCGGCGGCATGCAGCTCGTGCCAACCAGTGCGTCCCGGCGTCATGGGCGCCGGCGCCTCGCCTTCTCCCAAGCCCTTGAACAGCGCGAAGGTCGCGCCTTGCGGATCGGCGACGATCGCGAAACGGCCGACGCCGGGGATGTCGGCCGGGCCGTGATGGACGCTGCCGCCCGCCTGCTTCACGCGTTCCACGAAGGCATCGACATCGTCGGCGGCGACATAGCCGACCCAGCCCGGCCGCGCGCCCGCCGCGCGGGCCTCGGGTGGCAGCGCCATCAGTCCGGCCACCGGCGTCGCCTCGATCGTGAACACGGTGTAGCGAAGACCGGGAATGTCGCCATCCCGCGCGCCCCAGCCGATGACATCGCGATAGAACCCCTCCGCCGCCTCGGGGGCGGTGGTCATCAGCTCGTACCAGACGAAATTCATTGGCTTTGCTCCAGGCTATCGCAGGCATTTTAGGCCGCTGCATCCTATGAATATAGGGTGACAGCACGATGAAGTGACGGCTCGGAACCTAGCGGACGCTTCGCGGTTTTCCCGCGCACCTCCGAGGAGCCCGCCATGAAGGGTCACGACCCGTTTCGTCGCTACCTTTTGCTTGGCGCTGCCGCGGCCGGCGTCGCCCACCGTCAACGCGCTGATTCCCGGGCTTGTGGACACCGCGCTGACCCGTTACGACAAGCGGCTCAGCGAGAGCATCGGCGAGACCGGCCGGAAGGCGCCCGAACATCCAACGCCGCAAGAGGCCTCGGACGTGCGCGCGCCGACCGTCCCCTTGAAGGTCGGCTGGCTTCAGCCGGACGATATTTCGCCCGCCGCGGTCTTCCTTGCTTCCGACGCCGCGAATATGGTCACGGGCGCGGAATATGAAGTCACGGGAGGCGATAGCGCGAAGGATGTTTAGCGCTGTTCTTGATCGGCTGGGGCGCGCGGCTCAGTGTGAGAAGGCGAGCCACAGCGCGGCAATAAGCACGATCCCGACCAGCCCGGCGATGAAGATCATGCGGCGCGTCTGCGTTCGCAGGATGATCTCGCCTTGGCGCGCCTTCTTGGCGGGATATGCCGTCTGTTCCATATCGCCGTTGCTGGCCATGACACTCGCTCCATTTCTGCTCCTTCAAGAACCGAGCACCGGAACGAGTGTTCCCGCCGACCGGCGCCCCGGCCATTCCCAAACCTATATTCAGGAGGCAGCAATGGCATTCACCCTCGAAAGCTCCGCGTTCCGCAACGGCAGAGAGATTCCGCGAAAATATGCGCGCGCGGGCCAGAATCTTTCGCCGCCGCTCAGCTGGCAGGATGCGCCTCCCGGGACGAAGAGCTTCGTGCTCATCGTCGCAGATCCCGACGCGCCGTCCGGGACCTTCTACCATTGGGCGGTCACCGACATTCCCCCGGATCGCACTGAGCTGTCGGAAGGCGCGGGAAGCAGGAGCGGCGGCCTCAGCCAAGGCGTGAACGACTTCGGCGACGCCTACTACGACGGGCCGCAGCCGCCCAAGGGCCATGGCGTGCATCACTATCATTTCCGCCTTGCCGCTCTCGATGTCGCTGCCCTTCATCCCGGCGGGAGGAAGAAGGTCGCGGAAATATGGGCGAAGGCGCGGCCGCATATGCTTGCCGAAACCGAGCTCGTCGGCACGTTCGAGACGCGCTAGCAGCGCAAGCGCTTTGCCGGCCGAAGCCAACGGGTCCGGCCTTCGGCCGGCCCGATAAGAGGCTCCGCTTCGCGCCGGGATCCATGGCCGCGCCCGCCGACAAATAGCCTTGCAGTTTCCTTTGGCGGCAGCCGAACGGCCGCATGTTCCACCACCCCTCGCGCGCGCAAGGGTACGCGGGCTACCCGCTAATATTCACGCAACTTCGCAACTTGGGGAGTCATCTGGGGAATCCCGGTCAAATAGCGATGTTGCCGACCGCGCGCTCAGGCCGCGGTACTGCCCTGCTAGTTCGTAAGAGTGACCGACCCGCTGCTGCCCGAACCGCTGCTGCCGGAACCGCTGCTGCCGTAACCGCTGCTGCCGTAACCGCTGCTGCCGGAACCGCTGCTCTGCCGCCGGAACCGCCCCCTGTATGGTGCAGGAATCGCGCAAGCGGGAACCGGCGGGGAGAGCCCTCGTCGTTTGCCGAAAGGTTCACCTTCTCGCCATAGGCGGCGGCCCACGCCGACCGGATCGCACGCGCCGCACAGACAACGAAAACGGCAATAAAAAAATAGGTCACGATCATCGTCGCCTCCGGCGACCGATGGCACGCGTTTCACGCGCGTTATGGCAGCCAGTCTCGTCTGAGATGTCTAATCTGCCGCTACGCTAGCCCGCGGGGAATGGTTTATTTGGCTCAACCTTAACGAAGCTCGAACCATTGTCGAAATCGGCTGAGACCATTCTGTTGGCACCATGGCTGAGGCTATCGGGGACGCTAAGCCAGCATGTCGCGCTCGGTCTTCAATCTTGTCGGCACGACTTCCCAATCGCCCGGCCCGTGCATCTGCCTGGAAGTCGGCCGCCCGGCAAAGCCTCGCCAAGGCGAAAGAGCCTTTCGCCGCCGGGCTCGATATGATCTCATCGCGCTCGCCCATGAGCCACGCCCGCTGAGAGCGGTCGGCTCAAGAGGCCGGCGTCCGCGCATCAGGATCGGTTTGGAGCTTGCAAGCCGATCGCTCAGATAAGATCATGGGGCCAACAACAACCGCAAGCAGGGAGACGCCAGCATGACAAGATCCTCTTGGAAAGCGGAGCCGGAGGGGCCACGCTCCGTCGCTCTCGTGGGCCCCTACGGCAGCGGCAAGTCCGTGCTGTTCGATGCCCTGATGGCGGCGGCCGGCGTGCCGCCCAAGCGATCGCACAGCGCGTCGGGCCGCACCATGAGCTCCGAGCTGAGGCTTGGTCATTGCACATTCATGGACGAGCCCTGGTCGATCGTCGATTGTCCCGGTTCGGTCGAATTTGCCTATGAAACCGCGGCGGCGCTCGCCGCAGTCGATTTCGTGATCGTCGTCTGCGAGCCCTCGCCGGACCGCCTCTTGAACCTGCCGGTTTTGCTCAAATCGCTCGAGGACCACGGCCTCCCGCATCTGATTTTCATCAACAAGATCGACACGCTCGGCGGCCAGGTCGGCGATACGCTCGCGGCGCTGCAGCCTTATTCCAAGTTTCCATTGGTCCTGCGCCAGATGCCGATCCGCGAAAACGACGCGGTGACCGGTTATATCGATGTCGTGAGCGAGCGGGCCTACCGTTATTGCGGGCAGGATTCCGAACTCGTGAGCCTGCCGAGCGACATGCGCGAGCGCGAGCAGAAGGCGCTTGCCGGATTGACCGAGGTGCTCGCCGACCATGACGATGCACTGCTCGAAAAGGTCCTCGAAGACATCGTGCCCACCTCGGACGAGATCTTCGCGACCCTGCACAAGGACCAGGCGAGCGGCACGATCGTCCAGGTGCTGATCGGCGCTGGCGCGCGCGGACATGGAATCCTGCGGCTTTGGAAGGCGCTGCGCCACGATGTGCCAGCCGCCGCCGAGACCGCGCGCCGGCGTGGCGTTTCCGCGTCGGATCAACCGCTCGTGCAGATCTTCAAGACGGTGCATGCCGGCCAGGCGGCCTATGCGGGCAAGCTCTCCTATGGCCGCATCTGGCGCGGCAGCCTGCGCGACGGCGCTCCCTTGGACGGGACCCGAGTCGGCGGCCTCTATCATTTTGCGAGCGGCGAGGCGGTCAGAATGCAGGCGGCGCAGGCGGGAGAGCTCGTCGCGATCGGCCGCCTCGAAGGCGTGGCGACGGGCGCCGTCTTGGGCTCGGCCAACACCAGCCTGCCTTTCCCTGAGCCCCCCGCCCCTGTCTATGCGCTCGCCATCGCCGCCAAGGACCGCAAGGACGATGTCAAGCTCTCCGGCGCGCTTCACAAGCTCGTCGAGGAAGATCCGTCCTTAAGCGTCGAGCAGAACCGCGAGACCGGCGAAACCCTGTTGCGCGGGCAGGGCGAGATCCATCTCAACGTCGCGCTCGAACGCCTCGCCAACGTCTATAATTGCCAGATCAATGTCGCTCCGCCCAAGGTCCCTTGTAAGGAGACGATCAAGCGCCGCGTCACGCAGCATTCGAGGCTGAAGCGGCAGACCGGCGGGCATGGGCAATTCGCCGACGTCGTTCTGGAGATCGCGCCGCGCCCGCGCGGCACCGGCTTCGAATTCATCGACAAGATCGTCGGCGGCGCCGTTCCGCGCCAATATATTCCGGCGGTCGGCGAAGCCGCCGAGGAGGCGATGCAGAAGGGTCCCTTCGGCTATCCTGTGGTCGATGTCGAAGTCACCCTGTCGGACGGCAGTTTCCACAGCGTCGACAGTTCCGACATGGCGTTTCGCACCGCGACCCGCAACGGGATCGCCGAAGCCCTCGCCAAGGCCGAGCCCGTGCTGCTCGAGCCGATCGAACATGTGACGGTCTCCGTGCCTAACCGGTTCACCGCCGCCGCGCAGAGGCTGCTCAGCGGCCGGCGCGGGCAGATCCTCGGCTATGCGGAACGCGAAGGCTGGCCCGGCTGGGACGATGTCGAGGCCCTCGTACCGGCCGCCGAGCTCAATGATTTCATCCTGCAGCTGCGCGCCGATACGACGGGGCTCGGCTCGTATGCGCACCGTTTCGATCATCTCGCCGAAGCGCGCGGCAAGCCGGGCGAGAAGGCGCATTAGGGGATCGGGCAAATCCGCCGAGGCATCGCCTAAGATCAAGCTGATGCCGACCGGCGCCGCGGTGGAGCCCTAAGATCAGGCTCGCTGCCCCCGAGCCTTGCCAATCGCCGCGCGCTCTCGCGTTCGATCAGCGCTTTCAGCGCCTCGCGAACCAGGGCGGATTTCTCTTCCAAGCCGGTGAAGGCCTGCGCCTTGGCAAGCAATTCGTCATCGAGCGCTAAGGTTGTCCGCATGGCGACGCCTCATTCAGTGGCACGCTTTTATCATCAACCGATGATGATTCAATGCCACCTGGGCATAAGGTGCGCGTCGCGATGATTCCTTTGCCTAGCCGCGCAGCGCCGTGATCGCCGCGCCGATATGCGCGACGACCTCGTTCCAATCGCCGCGCGCTCTCTGCCGGAAGAGCCGCATCGTCGGATACCAGGGGGAATCGTCGCGCGCGAGCAGCCAACGCCAGTCGGGGACCTTCTTCAACAGCACGAAGACCAGCCGGCCGAGCGCGCCGGCGAGATGCGCGACAGATGTGTCGCAGGTCACGATCAGGTCGAGGCTATGCATGACCGCCGCGCAGTCGATGAAGGCATCGGGGCCGGCGTCGAAATCGTCGCCGAGCCTTTCGATTTCGAAGCGCGCGGCGTTCAGCTCATCGATCCCGTCGCATTTCTGCAGACTGACGAGACGCACGCCGTCCCGCGCGAGCGGCGCGAATGAGGCGAGCGGCACCGATCGGCCGGGATCGGCTTTAGCATTGGGACTGCCATGCCAGCAAAGGTCGATCCTGAAGTCCTTGCCATCGCCCAAGCGTTCGGACCATTTCGCGACAAGCGCAAGTTCGGGCGAAAGATAAGGAACGTCCGCCGGAATAGAGTCGAGCCGCGTCGCGAGCGCCCGCGGCAGGCTTAGGAGCGCGATCTGGCTGTCGAATTTTTCCTGCGGGCCCAGATCGTCGACGCAACGTACCTGCCCGCCGAGCCCACGCATGAGCCGCAAGAGGCTGCTGCGGCAGAAGAATGTGACATCGACTCCGGCTCTCGCGATCAGCGGCAGGTAGCGGCAGAACTGAAACGTGTCGCCGAACCCTTGCTCATCGTAGACGATGAGCTTTTCGCCCGCGCGCAGCGTGCCCTGCCATTCCGGGATCGGGAACTGCAATTTGGTCTTCGGCGTAAGCCCTGAGATCCAGCGATGCTCGTAGCCCTGCCATCCGTTGGCGAAATCGCCGCGAAGCAGATGAAGGGCGCCTTTGTTGTTCTTCGCGTGGGCGGAGTCGGGCTCGTGGAGGAGAGCGGCATCGAAGGCGGCAGCCGCTTCATCGAAGCGGCCTTGTTCCTTGAGCGCGACGCCGCGTCCGACGAGCGCCGCCGGATAGGCGGGCCGCAGCGACAAGGCGCGATCAAACGAGGCGAGCGCTTCCTCCGGAGAAGCGAGCTTCAAGAGGGTCGTGCCGCGATTGAACAGCGCCTGTGGGAAGTCGGTCTTGGCGCCGAGCGCCACATCGAATGAGGCGAGCGCGGCCTCAAGCTCGCCGAGTTCCTGAAGAATGACCCCGCGGTTGTTGCAAAGATCGGCATGGCCGGGGAAGAGATCGAGCGCTTCCGAATAGGCGTTGAGCGCCGCCTCGAGCGCGCCGAGCCGATGTAGGAGATTGGCGCGATCGAGGTGGGCTTCGAAGAAGTCCGGCTTGATCCGCAGTGCCTCTTCGACGAATTCGAGCGCGGCCTCGAGCTGACCCGCCTCGCTGAGCAGGATTGCGCCGGCGCGCACGGCCTCGGGATAGGCCGGCTTCAGCTTCAAGGCCTGATCGAATGAGGCGATCGCCTCGTCTCTGCGGCCGAGCGCGCGCAGGACGAGGCCGCGATTATAGAAGGCCACGGGGTCGACGAGACCTAGTCTCAGCGAATCGTCATAGGCTTTGAGCGCCTCTGGGAAGCGGCCGAGCGCTTGCAAGACGGCGGCCATGTGCCTGGCGGCTTCGACATGGCTGGGGCGCAGCGCCCGCGCCCGCGAAAACCAGGCAAGCGCCTCGGCCGGAGCTTTGGCACCGGTCATGATCAGGCCGGCCAGATAACAGCGCTCGGGGCTCGCAACGAAAGCCGGATCGAGCCCGCTGAGCCGTTCGCGCGCTGCCTCCACGAGACCCGATCTAAGGTCAGTCGCGGCGGCGTTGAGCGCCGCATCGAGTTCAGCCTCGGTAAGGGCGCCCGGCAATTGCGCCGGCCCCCGTCTCAACGTCGCGGTGCCTGAAGAGGAAGCCATGGGGAGATCCGCGGAGCCGGCCGACTGTGCGCCGGATCGGCTTGCGCGAAACTGGCGTCTCGCCAGCTGGCGCCGGCTTGCTCAGTTGAAATCTTCAGGCAGGAGCGGAATCGGCAGAATGCAAATACCGTCGTCCAAAAGCTTCTCAACTTCCTCGATGCTCGCCTGCCCGCGAATCGGCCGGTCCTCGACATCGCCCTCGGCGATCTTGCGCGCTTCCTCAGGGAAGCGCGCGCCGACATCCTCGGTCACGCCGAGAATATAGCGCCGGAACGCGCGGACCTCGGCGCAGACCTGCTTCTGCTTTTCATCGAGAAGCGCGACATCGGTTTTCGGCAAGGGATGAGCAGCATCGCGCGGCTCCCGCGCCCGCGTCGTGAGCGCCGGGGCCATGATCGCCTTCGCCACATCCGACGTGTGGCACGTCGGGCATGTGACGCGGCGTTGCGCAGCCTGATCCTCGAAGCTCGCCGCGCTCGAAAACCAGCTCTCGAACTCATGACCGCCGCGGCATTTCAGGGAATATTTGATCATCGCGGCAGATCGGCCAAGAGAAGGTCGAGCTTGCCGCTGGCGTCAAGCTCGTAGAGTTCGTCGCACCCGCCGATGTGCGTGTCGCCGAAAAAGATCTGCGGAACCGTGCTGCGGCTATGCGCCCTCTGCATCATTTTCGCCCGCGCTTCGAAATCGCCATCGACCGAGATTTCCTCATAGGCGAGGCCACGCTTCCGCAAAAGTTCCTTTGCCAACCGGCAATAGGGGCAGCTGCGCGTCGTATAGATGACGATGTCGACAGGGCTCGGCATGGAATCAACCTCGAGGGCTTGAGACTATATGGGTTTTCAGAGCCCGGTCACAACCCGCGCGAAGACGAGAACGTCGACGCGTCTCGCGCCGGCGCGCAGCAAGGCGTGCGCCGCGGCATTGAGCGTCGCGCCCGTGGTCATCACATCGTCGATGAGAACGATGGCGCGCCCCTCGACCGAAAGCCGCGCCTCTTCCGGCACGGAAAAGGCGCCCTGCACATTGGTGGCGCGCTGGGCGCGCGAGAGGTCGACCTGCGGCGCGGTCGGCTTGACGCGAGCGAGTGCAAAGGGATCGACCTTCTTGCCGCAGGCGCTGGCGACGGAGGCCGCGAGCGCATTGGCCTGATTGAACCGCCGCCAGATGAGGCGGCGGCGATGCAGCGGGACCGGAACGAGAAGATCGGCTTCGGCCAGGATTTCCTGTCCGGCGCGCGCCATCCAGAGCCCGAGGGGTTTGGCGAGTTCCATCCGGTCGCTATATTTCAGGCGATGCACCAGGGTCCGCGCCGGCCCCTCCTCGAACCGGGCGACGGCGCGGGCGCGGCCATAGGCCGGCGGGTTGGCGATCGCCTCGGGCGAATGCAGGCCCTCGATGCCGAGATCATAGGGAAAAGGCGTGCCGAGCCTTTCGCAATAGGGCCGGTCATGAAATGGATGCGGCCCCAGCAGGCGGGACAAAGCGCGCCATGTCCGGCCGTCGCCTTACGGCAGGCAAGACAGCACCGCGGGAACGAGGTCGAGGGCGGCCGCGCCGAGCCCGTAAGAGCCGGTCGCGAAAGGCCGCCCGCCCCGCGCGCGCTTGAAGGGGGCTGGCGCGGGCTGGGGATGGGCATCCATCCTATCATCATAGGCCATGCGGCCGAGCATAATGCAGGTTTCGCCGAGCGCCAGAGCAACTAGGCTCCCAAGGCCAGAAGTGTCTCATGTGTGGAGACACTTCCGGCCAAACGGGTCACTTGCGGGCGGCGGCAGGGGAAATTCTGGTGGGGACGGCGGCAGCCTGATCTTTCGGGGAAACGGCGGCAGCCTGAGCTTTGGCAATCAAGCTCTCGACCGGCTTGAACGCTTCCTTGGCGAGGTTGGCATAGAGTTCGCCGATTTTCGTCGCCTGGCTGACAAAGCCCTCATAAGCCGACTTGGCATATTCGGATTGGGTCTGAATGGCGGCGTCGAGCGACTTGGCCCCCAGCAATTTCTCCACATAGGCAGAGTTCGTTTCGAACGACATTTTCGAATAGTCGGTCGTCTCGGCCGCGATGGTTTGCAGACCCTTGGCGAACGAGGCGGCAGCCGTGCTCGCAGCCTCAAGCTGTTCCTTCCCGAATTTTTGGAACTCGTCAAAATTATTGGTCATGATCCCTACTCCTTTGAGGGGACGCGCGTGGGTCTGCCAGGAGGCGGCGCGTCATAGAGCCCCGAGGCCATGAACTCACATATACTGCGCCGCACAATCAATGTCAATAGAAATGTTGCGGTGCAACAAACCCGATGCTCGCCGGACGTTCCCGCATTCGCCGCGTTTGAAAAGCCGCTGGCAGCGGCTTGTCGGCCTTTCGAAATAGGGCCGGCCGATGAAATGGATGCGGCCCCAGCAGGGGGACAAAGCGCCCCGTGTCCCGCCGTCGCCTTTCGGCAGGCGAGACAGCACGGCAGGAAGACAAGGTCGAGCGCCATTATATGCTGGAAAAGCCCCAGCCGACCTGATGATACGCCGGCCGGCGGGCGCGGGGATGTCTGCTTGAGAATTCCGTGTCGCTAGATTTCTTGATCTTCGATCGCGCGCTGCAGCGCCGCCGGCTTGCCCGCGCGCTCGCCGCCGGCCCGGCAGAATTTCTGCTCGACAGGGCGGTCGATGAAATCCTCGACAGGCTCGCCGCCGTGAAGCGGCGCTTCCTCGCCATCGCCGATATCGGCACGCCGCTGCCGCAGCTCGCGGCCCGGCTTGCCAACGCCGAGACGATTGTCGCGCGGCTCGCGCCGCTGCCGGCGGTGCTCGGTCCGCCTTCTCTCCTGCGCCTCGTCGGCGACGAGGAGGCACTTCCCTTCAAGGCCCAATCTTTCGACCTCGCGGTCTCGGCGCTGGCGCTGCACAACGTCAATGATCTGCCCGGCGCGCTCGCGCAGATCCGCCGGTGTCTGCGGCCGGACGGCCTGTTTCTCGGCTGCCTTCTCGGCGGCAGGAGCCTCGAAGAATTGCGCGGCGCGCTCGCCGCCGCGGAAATCGAGATCGCCGGCGGCACCTCTCCGCGCGTCGCCCCATTTGCCGACGTGCGCGACATGGGCGGCCTGCTGCAGCGGGCGGGCTTTGCCCTGCCGGTCGCCGATGTCGAGCCGCTCAGCGTGCGCTATGCCAACATGTTTGCGCTGCTTGCGGACCTGCGCGCCATGGGCGCGACGAACGCGCTCGTCGAACGCCTGCGCCGGCCGGCGCGGCGGCGCCTGTTCCTGCGCGCGGCGCAGATCTACGCGCGGGAGCATGCCGATCCCGACGGCCGCGTGCGCGCGACCTTCGAGTTGATCTTTCTCTCCGGCTGGGCGCCGCATGAAAGCCAGCAGAAACCGCTGCGGCCGGGCTCGGCGCAGATGCGGCTCGCTGACGCCTTGGGCGCGAAGGAGAGAACGCCGGACTGACCGGGCTATTGTGCCGTCAGCTCCCAAGTGACTTGCACGTAGGTTTGCAGAGTGAGCGTGCCGGGCTCGATCGGTATGGGGGCCTCGGCTGGACGCCCCGCCGAGGCGGCGGCGAAAGCCAGATTGGCTCTCGGCGCGGCGCCGCCCTCGAGCGGGCTGATTTCCAGCACGCGGCCAAGTCTCAAGCCGAGCGCGGGCAGATAATCCTTGGCCCGGCGCCGCGCGTCGCGGATGGCTTCGTCGCGCAGCTTGTCGTACGCCTCGTCCTCGTGCTCGTAGGCGAAGCTCACGTCTTCCAGCTCATTGGCGCCCATGTCGATCAGGTGTCTCGCAAGCGCGCCGGCCTTATCAATCGCATGGACGCGCACCGCAATGCTGTTGCGCGCGATATAGCCGCGCAAGACCGGCTTCAATGTCCGGGTTGCGTCGCTCACGTCCGCGTAATCCGGGGACAGCGTCACCGACTGGGTTTTGATGTCGCGCGCGTCGATCCCTTGCGCCTTGATCTCCGCGATGAGCGCCTGCGCCGTTCGCGCATTTTCGGCCGCCGCGTCGTCCGCCTTGGCTTTCTCGGTCACCACAGCCAGAGACAGGATCGCAATATCCGGCACCACTTCCGTGCTGGCATGGCCGACGACGGTGATATGCGGCACCGAGTCTTTCAAGGCCGCCTGCGCGGCGGCCACGCCAGGCACAAGCGCCAAAATGGCGGCCATGATCTGAAGCATGATAGCGCCCTTGCGCATGGGCATCCCCTTTGTGATTGGCGCGAGAAGTGCGCCCATTAGGCCCGCCTTGAGGTCGATCTTCTGGAGAATGACGCTCGGGCGTGTTAGAAGCCGGTCATGAATTTTCACGAACAATCGCGCCCATCCTCACCGCCACTGCGGCCGAATGATGATGCCAAGGCAACGCTGCCCTCGCTCGTCGGCGCGACGCGCACGGAGCTCGCCGAGATTCTGCACCGCCACGGCGTGGCCGAGCGCGAGACCAGGATGCGCGTCGGCCAGCTCTGGCATTGGCTCTATTTCCAGGGCGCGACAAGCTTCGACGCCATGCTCAATATCGGCAAGGCGCTGCGCGCCGAGCTTGCCGGCCATTACAGCCTGGCGCGGCCGCAAGTCGTGACCGAACAGGTCTCGCAGGACGGCACGCGCAAATGGCTGCTGCGCTTCGCCCCCGCCGGCCGCGAAGACAAAGGCGCCGAGATCGAATGCGTCTATATCCCGGAGAGCGACCGCGGCACCTTGTGCATCTCGAGCCAGGTCGGCTGCACGCTCACCTGCAGCTTCTGCCATACCGGCACGCAGAGGCTCGTGCGCAACCTGTCGACGCGGGAGATCGTTGGTCAACTCATTATCGCGCGCGAAAAACTCGGCGATTTTCCCGGCCTCGTTCCGCCCGAGGACGGGCTGCTGCCCGCCAACGGCACGCGCCCGATCACCAACGTCGTCTTCATGGGGATGGGCGAGCCGCTCTTCAATTTCGAGAACGTGCGCGACGCCGTCGGCGCGCTTGCCGACGGCGATGGCCTGTCGATCTCCAAGCGTCGCATCACGGTATCGACGGCCGGCGTCGTGCCGCAGATTGGGCGGCTCGGCGCGGAGGCCGGATCGATGCTGGCGATCTCGCTGCATGCCGTGCGCGACGAGCTGCGCAACACGCTCGTGCCGCTCAACAAGAAATATCCGTTGAAGGAATTGCTCGCCGCCTGCCGCGCCTATCCCGGTGCCTCGAACGCGCGGCGGATCACCTTCGAATATGTGATGCTGAAGGGCGTCAACGATTCGCCCGCCGAGGCGCGCGAACTCGTGCGCCTGCTGAAGGGCATCCCGGCCAAGATCAATCTGATCCCGTTCAATCCCTGGCCCGGCACGATCTACGAATGTTCGGACTGGGAGAAGATCGAGGCATTCTCCGAGATCGTCTTTAATGCCGGCTATGCGAGCCCGGTGCGCACGCCGCGCGGCCGCGATATCCTCGCCGCCTGCGGCCAATTGAAGAGCGAGACGGAGAAGCTCAGGGCACGGGCGAGATTGGCGGTCGAGGGATAGCCGCGCCTGGGAATGTTCTTACTTTTTGTTAGAGCCACTACTCGAAGGTGGATTCGCAGGTTTAGATACCCCACTGCCGGTCGTGGGAGCTGCTGGTTTGGTACCACCCGCTGGAGCCTGATAACCACCTTGGTACTTTGGTGGCGTGTGAATTACACGCGGCTGGTAACCATCATTGGCAAGAACCCTGGTGGTCTTGTTCACCTGCTAGCCTGCGGCACGTGCTTGCTCGTCGACATTTTGAGGACCTTTATTCTGCGGTTCCCAGAATTCAATATATTTGATTTCCTTAAATGGTATAGGCACTCCCCCCTTCTCGGGCGCGGTTTCCACAAACCTTCGTCCGTAAGAAGATATTCTTCCTCGATATATAGGTCGCGCTCGGTGCTATCGGAAGATGCAAAAGAGGCACTCCCAAAGTAACCGGAGACCTTTTCATCGCTAGTGAGCGTTACCATAACAAACGTTCCGCTGGCAGAAATTTTTGAAAAACGCCAATCCCATGCAGCGGGAATCATGTGAACCACACTAAGATGGAACCGTGCCGCAATCCATGTCAGCCACTCGTTCTGAGCTTCAGCACCGAGTAAAAGGCCGAGTACGGCTGGTCCGGCAAGCGTCAACGCAATCCAGATACCGGCTCGAAGGCTCCACGGATGTTGGATCGAAAGTGCTTTGTCGATGAATGGAATAGTCAGGGTGTAATACACAAGGGAAAGAACCAAATAACTGAATGCGATCGCACTCGGCCAGTTATGAACCTCGATCGGACGTAAAGGATTATCAGCCCAGGAACGATGAAAGCCAGAACCAGGTAGAAGTTATCTGTTCCTTTAAAATCTGGCATAGCCCTTCCCGCGTGGGCTGCAGCGTATTGTGATAGTTCTTCTACTAGTTTTGAGGAAGCGTATCGCCGTGAAGATTAGCTCGCAATCCAAAAATAGCCAGCCCCGCCAGGACCAGCGAGATCACCGCGTTCCAGCCGGCGAGCGACAGACCCAAGATGCGGATCGCGGCAGCGTCGCAGCGCGCGACCTTCACATTGTTCAACTGATGCAGGAATTCCTGCATCGAACCCGCTTTGCTGATCGCGCCAGTGCAGCTCGAAGGCCCTGGCCAAAAGCCCCATTCGATGCCGGCATGATAGGCGCCGAAGGCGGCGCTCGCGGCGAAGATCAGGAAGAGCCCTGCGAAGACGGCGGGCAGCAGCCGGCGCGGCCCGCGCAGGGCAAGCACGATCGTCAGCAAGGCCACCACAATGCCGGCATAATAGGGTAAGCGCTCCTTGAGGCAGAGCTCGCAGGGCGCGTAGCCGAGTGCTTGGAAGACGAAGGCGCCGGCGATCGTCGCCGCGGCGATCAGGAAGATCGCAGTGGCGGCGCGGACCGCTTCAAGTCTGCCCATGCTACTTCACGCCAGATGCGTCCCGATCCAGAAGCCGAGCACGATCGCGGCGGCAAACAGGATCAGGAAATAGCCGAAATATTTTTCGAGCAGCGCCTTGATCGGCTCGCCGTACCGGTTGAGCAGCACGGCGACGGTGAAGAAGCGCACGCCGCGGGTAATCAGCGAGAAGATGACGAACAGCGGCAGGCTGTAGGCAAGCAGCCCGCTGGTGATCGTCACGATCTTGAATGGGATCGGCGTTATGCCCTTGACGAGGATGAAAGCCCAGCCCCAATGCGCATAGACGGCGCGCGCCTCCGCGACGCGCGGCCCATAGCCATAGAGATTGATCAGCCATTTGCCGACAGTCTGGAAGAGAACCGCGCCGATCGCATAGCCGAGCAGGCCCCCGGCGACCGAGGCGAGCGTGCAGATCAGCGCATAGAGGAGCGCGCGCTTCGGCCGCGCGAGCGACATCGGCACGAGGATCGCGTCGGGCGGGATCGGAAAGAACGAACTCTCGGCGAAAGCGACGAGGCCCAGCGCCCAGGGCGCATGGCGGCCCTCGGCGAGCGAAAGTGTGAAATGATAGAGCCTGTTGAACATGAATTGCCTTGCGCGCAACGCTTCTCCCTCGAGCGGGAGAAGGATTCGCTGTAGCAAGATTCGTTGAAACTTCATACGTGGTCTTTGCGCAACTTTCGATCCACCTGCGCGCTCACCCCTCGATTTCTTCACGCAGAATTTCGAGGGCGAGCCAATCCTGCTCGGCTTTGGCGAGGTCCGCCTCGGCGCGCGCGAAAGCCTCCGAGGCTTCCGCGAATTTCGCCCTATCGCGCCGATAGAGATCCGCGTCGGTGAGAACCGCCTTGCAGTGCGCCGCGACTTTCCGCAATTCAGCAATGCGGGCCGGCAAAATCTCGAGCGCGTGTTTCTCCTTGAACGAGAGCTTGCGCTTCGGCTTGGTCTCCGGCGTTTTTGCCGCGACCTTCGGTTTCGCCGGCTTCTCGATCTTGGCGCCGATGCCGGCGCCGCGCTGCGCCACCATGTCGGAATAGCCGCCGGCATATTCGCTCCAGCGTCCGTCGCCTTCGGCAACGAGAACGGAGCTCGCGACGCGATCGAGGAAATCGCGATCGTGGCTCACCAGGATCACGGTTCCCTTGTAATCGGCGAGCATTTCCTGAAGAAGATCGAGCGTCTCGAGGTCGAGATCATTGGTCGGCTCGTCGAGGACGAGGAGATTGGCCGGTTGCGCCAGCGCGCGGGCGAGCATCAGCCTGCCCCGCTCGCCGCCCGAGAGCCGGCCGATCGGCGTCCCCGCCTGCTCCGGGCTGAACAGAAAATCCTTCATGTAGCTCACGACATGTTTGCGCTGCCCGGCGACGCTGACGTAATCGCTGCCGCTCAGCGCATCCTTCAAGGTCATTTGCGGATCGAGACTCGCGCGGTTCTGATCGAGGCTCGCCATCGCGAGATTGGCACCATGCCGCACGAGGCCGGAATCCGGCGCCAGCGCGCCGGTGAGAAGATTGATCAACGTGGTCTTGCCGGCACCGTTGGCGCCGACGATGCCGAGCCTGTCGCCGCGCAGGATGCGGATCGAAAAATTTGTCACGATGGCGCGTCCGTCGAAGGCTTTGCCGAGATGGCAGGCTTCGATGACGAGCTTGCTCGCGATCTCCGAGTCGCTCGCGGCGAACTTGACGGCGCCGGCCGCGCCGCGATGCTCGCGGTGCGCACGCCGCAATGCATTCAGCCGTGCGAGGCGCTTTTGGTTGCGCTTGCGCCGCGCGGTCACGCCGTAGCGCAGCCAATCTTCCTCCGCGGCGATCCTGCGCTCGATTTTGTGCTGGCGCATCTCTTCTTCTTCGAGCATGCGATCGCGCCAGGCCTCGAACTCGGCGAAGCCGCAATCGCGGCTCAAGGCGCGTCCGCGATCGAGCCAGATCGTTCGGCGCGAGAGATTTTGCAGAAAGCGACGGTCATGGCTCACGAGAATGAGCGCCGAGCGCAGGCTCGCGAGCTTTGCTTCGAGCCATTCGATCGCCGGCAGATCGAGATGATTGGTCGGCTCGTCGAGAAGCAGAATGTCCGGCTCAGGCGCAAGCACGCGGGCCAGCGCGACGCGCCGCACCTGCCCGCCCGAAAGCTGCCGAACGTCTTCGTCGCCGGAGAGCCCCAGCTCGTTCAGCAGGATCTTGCTGCGGTGCCCGCTCTCGCCTTCGCTGAGATCCGCGGCGACATAGGCAAGCGCGGTCGCGTATCCGTCGAAATCGGGCTCCTGCGGCAGGTAGCGCAAGCTCGCCTCCGGCTGCAAAAAGCGGCGGCCGGAATCGGGCTCGATCAGGCCGGCGGCGATCTTGAGCAGCGTGGTCTTGCCCGACCCGTTGCGGCCGACGAGGCAGAGCCGCTCGCCCGCCGAGACGGACAGTTCGGCGTCGACGAGCAAGGGCGTGCCGCCGAAGCTCAGATGAACGGATTGCAACGTGAGGAGTGGCGGGGCCATGGTCTGGGGATTTCGGATGGAGTGCGGTCGTTTCGCGGAGGGTGAGTGAGACCTGGAGCCGCGGCAGGATTTTCTGCATCAACTCTATGTGATGCGAGTATTCGTAACCAAATGACGCTCCGACTCGTATCTCCGTTTGTGAAGACAGTCGCCCAGCTTAACCCATGCGCGACCTCGATTGCTCTAAGTTCTTGATTCGTCGTTTTTAAGGGATCCGGCGTCAGACCTATCCGGGAGAGAGGCATGCTCACGCGCAGACATATCTTCTATGCCGGCGCCGCCGGAATGGCGGCGCTGTCGGTTGGCCGCTTGGGGCGACCTCACGCCGCCAAGGCGGCGTCAACTTACGAAGTCATGCACACCGATGCGGAGTGGCGGAAGCTTCTCTCGCCCGCGCAATACGATGTACTTCGGCAGCAAGGGACCGAGCAACCGTTCACCAGTCCGCTGCTGCATGAAAAGCGCGCCGGCACGTTCACCTGCGCCGGCTGCGACTTACCTCTCTTCTCCTCGAAGACGAAATACGACAGCGGCACCGGCTGGCCGAGCTTTTGGAAGCCGCTCGACAATGCCGTCATCACGGCGGACGACAATTCGCTCGGCATGGTGCGCACCGCGGTCGCCTGCCGACGCTGCGGCGGCCATCTCGGCCATGTCTTCGACGACGGGCCCCCGCCGACCGGGCTGCGCTACTGCATGAACGGCGTTGCGCTCAAATTCGTGCCCGGCGCTTAGCCATCCAGCTTGCTTGCAAAGGAGCACATTCATGAACCTTCATCCCAAACTGCCGCGTGCCTTCACATGGACCCTGTGCGCGGGCTTGCTCGCGGCCGGCGCAGCATTTTGGCCGATCGCCCACGGCGCGGCGGAGCCAGCGCTCGCGGTGCCTGCGCCGGCCATCGATGAGCCAAGCACGGCGAGCACAGAGACGGCGGTCGTCGCCGGCGGCTGCTTCTGGGGCGTGCAGGGCGTGTTCCAGCACGTGAAGGGAGTGACCGAAGCCCTGTCGGGCTACTCCGGCGGGGCGAAGGACACGGCGCTTTACCAGTCGGTCGGCACCGGGCAGACGGGCCACGCCGAATCCGTCCGCATCAGCTTCGATCCGCGTGTCATCAGCTACGGCAAGATCCTTCAGCTGTATTTTTCCGTGGCGACGGATCCGACCGAGCTCAACCGCCAAGGACCGGACGTCGGCAGCCAATATCGTTCGGTGATCTTCGCCGCCAACGCCGCGCAGAAGCGCGTCGCCGAAGCGTATGTCGCGCAGCTCGACAAGGCTGGCGTTTTCTCGCGGCCGATCGTGACGCGGGTCGATCCGCTGCGCGGATTTTACCCGGCGGAGGGCTACCATCAGAACTTCGCGGCGCTGCATCCGGACAATGGCTATATCGCCTACAACGACCTGCCGAAGATCGAAAACCTGCGCCGCCTCTATCCCGATCTCTACCGGCCGAAGCCGAAGCTGGTGAGCGAGAGCGGCGGGACAGAGTGAAGGGCGCGCACCCTCTCCCTGTGGGAGAGGGTGCCCGGCGGAGCCGGCCGGGTGAGGGGTTACAATTGTGCTTATGGGCGCGATCGTAACCCCTCATCCGCCCCGCTTCGCGGGGCACCTTCTCCCACAGGGAGAAGGTATGTGCCAGAGGAAGCTCACATCTGCAGCGCGGCGCGCAACTCGAGCAAATGGTCGCGCTGTTCCGTGGCAATTCGGCGCGCCTCGTCGGTCGGAGCCTCAGTGATGTCCTCCTCGGCCTCCTTCAGGTCTGCGTCGAGCTCAGCGGCATTGAGGTCTTCGAGCGCGATCGCCTGTTCGGCGAGGATCGTGAGCCCGGCAGGCGAGACTTCGGCAAAGCCGCCGCGCACGAAAAGCTTCGTCTTCTGCGTGGCGCTCTGATCGATCTCGACGACGCCTGGCTTCAGCATCGCCATCACCGGCGCATGGTCCTTGAGCACGGTGAACTCGCCTTCCGTGCCCGGCACGACGACGGCCTCGACCTCTCCGGAAAAGATGAGCTTCTCCGGCACGACGAGTTCGAACGGGAAGGGTGGCGGCATGATCTTTCGAGCCTCTAGACTTGTGCCGCGAGCTTCTGCGCCTTCTCGACCGCCTCGTCGATCGAGCCGACCATATAGAAGGCCTGCTCCGGCAGGTGATCATATTTGCCTTCGATCAGGCCCTTGAATCCCTTGATCGTCTCGGCGAGCGGCACGAGCTTGCCGGGCGCGCCGGTGAAGACCTCAGCCACGTGGAAGGGCTGCGACAGGAAGCGCTCGATCTTGCGCGCGCGGGCGACCGTCAGCTTGTCTTCTTCGGAGAGTTCATCCATGCCGAGGATGGCGATGATGTCCTGCAAGGACTTATAGCGCTGCAGGATCTGCTGCACCCGGCGGGCGACCCCATAATGCTCCTCGCCGACGACCAGAGGCGTCAGCATGCGCGAGGTCGAATCGAGCGGATCGACGGCCGGATAGATGCCCTTTTCGGCGATCGCGCGCGACAGAACGGTGGTCGCGTCGAGATGGGTGAAGGAGGTCGCGGGCGCCGGATCGGTGAGGTCGTCGGCCGGCACGTAGATCGCCTGCACCGATGTGATCGAGCCTT
>DATFNQ010000078.1:0-28408 GCA_035266305.1 Methylovirgula sp. | reverse complement strand
GGCGCATGCGGCGGGCGTGCATGTCACCGATCCGCAGGATGCGGTGCCGCACCTGATCCTGACAATATTCCCCGACTGGTTCGTCGGATTCTGCTTCGCGGCGATCGCGATCGGCGCACTGGTTCCGGCCGCGATCATGTCGATCGGTGCCGCCAATACGTTCACCCGAAACATCTTCAAGCCTTTCGTCAATCCGGGCATCAATCCGCGCGAGGAGACGTGGCTCGCCAAGCTCATGTCGCTGATCATCCAGGTCGGGGCGCTCATCTTCGTGCTGCGCGCCTCGACCCGATTTGCACTCGACCTTCAGTTGCTCGGCGGGATCGGGATGGCGCAGGTCTTCCCCGCCGTGGTTTTCGGCCTCTTCACGCGGTGGTTCAGCGGCTGGGCCTTGTTTGCCGGCTGGGCGACCGGCATGGGGCTCGGCACCTGGCTCGCCTGGACGCCGAACGCCTGGGTGCCGGTGCATGCGGTCTTCGGAGCGAACTTCGCCGTCTATAACGGCGTGACCGCCATCGTCGCCAATATTCTGGTCGCCTCGCTCCTCTCGGCCGCCTTGCCGAACCGCGCGCGGGACGAGACGCGGACGGAAGACTACGTCGATATTCCGGCCGGCCAGCCGGCGGCGTGAACCACGCTCGGATGAGCTAGGCCCTTCCGGCTCTCGACAAAATCCGCGGCATAGCGCATGAAACGCCGATGGATCCCCGCCTGGCCAATGCGAAGGACTTTTTTGCCGAGCTTACGGCCGAACTTTTGGCCTGCCTGCGGTTTTGCACGCGCCTGCCGATCCCCGCCCTTGCCTTCGAAAAAGCCCCGCACGAGATGCCGATCGGCGCATGCGCGCGGATGCTGCCCATCGCCGGCGCCGTGATCGGGACGATCGCGGCCTTGGTCCTGTGGGTTGCGGCAAAGCTCGGGCTGCCGCCGTCGCTGGCGGCGCTTTTCGGCATTTCCTGCTTGGTTCTCCTCACCGGCGCGCTGCATGAGGACGGCTTGGCCGATTTCGCCGACGGGACTGCAGGGACGACCCCCGAGCAGAGGCTGGCGATCATGAAAGACAGCCGGATCGGGGGGTTCGGCACGCTGGCCCTGATCCTCAGCTCGCTCGCGCGGGTCCTGAGCGTGGCGATCATTGCCGCGCACAGCCTCTGCCTCGCCTGTTGGGTGCTGATCGCCACGGCGGCGGTCTCGCGCACGCTGATGCTTCTCGCCTTGCATCTGCTGCCCCCGGCCCGCACTGAGGGAGCCGGATTTGCCGCCGCCGCGCCGCAGGAACCGGTGCTCGCCATCGCGGCGCTGATCGGCTTCATTCTCGGCCTGCTGCCGCTTTTGGCCGGCGCAGGGATCGGCCGCGTCGCGATCGGTCTGATCCTGAGCATCGCGGCCGCCTATGGCGTGACCGCGCTGGCCCGCCGGCTCTTGCAGGGCCAGACCGGCGATGTGGCAGGCGCGACGCAGCAGGCGGCGGAAATTGCCGCCTATCTCGTCTACGCCGCCTGGCTATAAGCGCCAAGCCTGGGCAGCTCGCCCTTGGCAGCGCGCGTGCCTACGGATCCTTCAGCACCCGTTTCTCAAGCAGAACACGAAATTCGCCGGGATCTATAGAAAAGTCCGAGTTCATATTTGGGTTCGGGCCCGCCGCTTTGCCGTGAAGAGAAAAGTATTTGCCTGATTTTAAATTTGCCAAATCCCAGAAGAAGTCGTCGCTCATTGCTTCGGACGCGATCGTAAAGATTTTGACGCCGCGCGGCGAGAATACAGCGTTTGTAAGATTAGCTCCGCAATTGCCGATAACCAACTCGGCGTTAGCGAACAAGCGGACCTGATCAACAAACGAGTGCCGCTCCGGATAAACAACCGAGACACCGAAGTCTCTTAGAATGGGCAAGATTTCCGCTTCGTTCAGAAGATGTCGCTTTGGCGCATGAGCTCTCGACACGTAGATCCTTTGGGGTCCGCGTTGTCCAATTGCAATCTTATCTCGAAGCCCCTCGAGTATTCGGATTGCGCGCGGCGCTTTCACCAAGGGATGCACGGCCAGAGGAAGAGGATAGATGAGCCGCTCAACTTCCGTGGCTTCGCGCGCCATAATTAAAATCTGATGTGATTCAATGCCAAATGCTGCGAGAGAGTCGGCGTAAATCTTACGCATCGGCCGAGATTGTCGCGAGACGATGAACTTCAGACTCTTGAGATCAAAATGCTCTGCCAGAATGCCGACTTTCGGGAGACCTGGCGTTGGTTAATGTTTCGGAGACTGCATAGAGACCATGCGAAGTCTTCTTCCAAATGATCCCTTCGCCGCAGACGATACCGTTATCGATGTGCATCACGCCGAAGGGAGGAGGCTCGACCAGCTTGGGCGCATCGTTTATCAGGTCACGAGTCCAGGCCGGACCGATAATCAAAGTCTCGCCCAGCCTTTCATAGGATCCGCCATTATCGGATTGTCGAAATGAAGATGATAATTCGGCAATCGGAACGGGAGTGACTTTGGTTAGATTATCGCAAGCACGCTGAGGCGATGACCCATTATTATTTAGCCGAAGCAGCCTCTCGAGGAGGCGAAGCACCTTTCTTTGTAATACATTTACAAAGACGATGAACGACTGTTCTTTCGTGGAAGAGATCTGGCGATTGTGGCGCGCTGCGTTTTGCAATGTAATCTCGAACAATCGTGCTCAACCGATATTCGTAGATCGTCGTCGCTTTGAAGCTCAATCCTACCTTTATCAGATTTTCCCCGCAGGGCTATGCCCTTGCCTTGAGGGGTAGTGCCTCTTGTGTCCAGGCTCTGCGCCAAAGTTGCTGATCTTCTCGCCATAAGGATGCCGTCCGCCGAACGCCCGGCCGCGCGCGGCGCCGCCCTTGCCTTTATGCTGTGTCTCGCGTCCGCCGGCACTGTGGTGCGGCCGCGCTTGTTGCGGCTTGTTGCGCGGCACGTCAGACCCGGGAGCACGCCGATCGGTGAACGGGAGGATTTGCCGCGTAAGCTTCTCGATGGCGCGCAGCAGTCCGCGCTCACTGTCATCGCAGAGCGAGACCGCCATTCCCGCGGCGCCGGCGCGCGCCGTGCGGCCGATTCGATGCACATAGGCCTCGGGCACTTCCGGAAGCTCGTAATTCACGACATGGGTGACGTCGTCGACATCGATGCCGCGGGCGGCGATATCGGTCGCCACAAGCACGCTGCTGCGCCCCGCCCGAAAGCCATCGAGCGCGCGCTGACGCTGCGGCTGGCTCTTGTTGCCGTGGATCGCCGTCGCATTTATGCCGGCCGCAGCGAGATGCTGCGACACGCGGTCGGCGCCGCGCTTCGTCCTGGTAAACACGAGCGTGCGTTGAAAATCGGGACGGCGGAGCAATTCGACCAGAAGGTCGCGCTTGCCGGCGTCATTGACAAGGAAGACTTGCTGCACGACGCGCTCGACCGTGGTCGCCACGGGCGCCACCACGACTTCGACCGGATCACGCAGCATGTCGGCGGCAAGTCCGGCAATCTCCTTCGGCATAGTCGCCGAGAAGAACAGGCTCTGGCGGTTCTTCGGAATGCGCGCCAGGATCTGGCGGATCGGGATGATGAAGCCCAGGTCGAGCATGTGATCGGCCTCGTCGAGGACGATGACCTCGGTCGTATCGAGGCGCAGATTGCCGCTCGACATATGGTCGAGCAGACGTCCGGGCGTCGCCACCAGGACATCGACACCGCGCGCCAGCGCCTTCACCTGCGAACCCATGCCGACGCCGCCGACGACAGTCGCAACGGAAACGCGGGCGAAGCGGCCATAGGCGCGAAAGCTGTCGGCAATCTGCGCGGCGAGCTCGCGGGTCGGCGCGAGCACGAGGGCGCGCACCCCGCGCGGCGGCGCAGGGCGCCGGTCGGTGACGAGGCGTTGGAGGATCGGCAAGGCGAAAGCCGCGGTCTTGCCGGTGCCCGTCTGGGCAATACCAAGCAGATCACGGCCTTGAAGAAGCGGCTTGATGGCTTGCGCCTGGATTGGCGTGGGTTGGGTATAACCTTCGTGCTGGAGGGCACGCAGCAGGACCTCGGTCAGGCCGAGATCGGAGAATTGCGTCACGTATATTCTTTCTGAAACGAGTGGCAGCGCCGGCGCGGAGGCGCCGTCTGCGGACTCTCAAGAGTGGGGAGGACTGCCCCGCGTATCGGGCTGTCGGCTGGATATTGGAAAGCGCTCGACAGATCGCCGGTCCTTAGACCGACTTACGCGACTGGAGCCCTTCATGCTGCGATGCAGCGAAACCCTTCCTACAGGTTTCGGGCAGCCCCGTCAATGCAGCAGTCCCTATCCGGTGTGTGGAGCGCGCAGGCGCTCCACAACCGGCAGACGCGCTAAAGCCCGGCGAGATATTGGGTCGGATCGACCGGCGTCGAGCCCTTGCGCAGTTCGAAATGCAGCTGCGGAGACGCGACATTGCCACTTTGGCCGGATTTGGCGATCACCTGGCCGCGTTTGACGAGGTCGCCGCGTTTCACTTCAATGTCCGAATTGTTGGCATAGGCGCTGACAAATCCGTTCGGGTGCCGGATGAGAACGAGGTTGCCGTAGCCTTTAAGGTCATTGCCGGCATAGGCGACGACGCCCGCCTCCGTCGCTTTCACGGACGTGCCTTCGGGCAGCGCTATGTTGATTCCCTCGTTGCCGCCCGCCTTATAGGCCTGGATGATCCGGCCATGTGCCGGCCAACGGAATCCCGGCAAAGCAGCCATTGTTGTCTTGCCGTCCTCGGGCGTGAGACTCGATATGGGCGTCGGGTCGACCGCCGGCTTCTTCGCTTCAGGCTGCTCAGCCTTCGCGACAATCGGGCCCGGTTTGGCGGCGCTGGCCTCAGGCTTGCCCGGCTGCGGCTTTGCGAGCTTGGCGTTCTTTTCAATTTTTGCCTCTTTCGCCGCCTTCATCAGCGCAAGCTTCTTCTCGGAATCGGCTTTCGCGGACCGCACGTGCTTTTTGCCGCCCGGTTCCGGGCCCTTCACAAATTTCAGTCTCGCGCCGGCCGGCGCGCGGCCGATATCGCGGCTGGCGAAACGCGCGCCGCTCGAGGCGGCGAGCGCCGCATTATAGGTCGGAATGATGAGGCGAGCGCCGGGCCGCACCTGCGCCGCTGAGCTGAAACCATTGGTCTTGAGCAGGGCCGCGGTCGGGATGCCATAGCGTCTCGCGATGATCTCGGCGGTTTCGCCTTGCGCCATGACGATTGGCATGCCGCCTTCCGCGGTCCAGCCGGCAATGCTTTGCGAACCGAGCCGCTCGCTCGGATAGGCGGGCGCCGTATAGGCGGCGACCGGCCGCGTTGCCGTGCCCTGCGCGGGCGGGGCGAGCGGCCTCGATTGAACCGGTCCCGTCGGCGCGGCGATGCTCGCGGTCGGCGTCCTGTCGGCATCGGCTCGAAACGGATTTGAGAAAGGGCCGGACAGACGCTCCGAATCGGCGCATCCGGCGAGCGAGGCGGCAAGGCAGCCCGCCAAGAAAAGACGCAACGTAAGGCAGGAGCCGAAAGTCGACGCGATACTTTCCATGATGCAACCCACAAGCAGACGGTCCGTGGGCGCCATTAAGGAAGCAAGCGAGTTAAGGGAGCGTTTAAGATGAATGCCGGCTCAAGCAAATGCCTAGGGTTTAGATTAATGGAAGCTAAACATCACAGCACCCTGGCCGTCCCAGGCAGAAGCGCCTGGAGTCGGCAGGCGCAGAGTTCAGCCGCGACGAGACCCTGTCCGGCGTGAACTTCGATGAGAGTCTGCCGCCAAGGCTGGCCGCGCTCCGGCCGCGCCATGACGAGCCGGCCGTGCTCACCGAGCAGATCGACGAGCCGCGGCGGGACTTCATCGAGAGACCCATGCACCAGGATACGATCGAAAGGACCGGCTTCGGCCGGCATCGCGAGCCCGTCGGCGAAGATCACCGTGGCATTGGTCTTGCCGAGCCGCTGAAGCCGCAGGCGGGCCGCGATGGCGAGCGTCTGAAATCTTTCGATCGAGACCACCTCGCCGGCGATCTCGGCAAGAATCGCCGTCGCATAGCCGGAGCCCGTCCCGATTTCGAGGACGCGGTGCTGCCGCGTAAGCGCGAGCGCTTCGATCATCCGGGCGACGAGCGAAGGTTCGGTCAAAGTCTGGCCGCAGCCGATCGGAAGGGCGAGATCGCGGCGCGCCAGATCGACGAGCCGATGCGGAACGAACATTTCGCGCGGCACTTTCTCGAGCGCCCGCAGCAGATCGAGATCGCGGATCCCGCTTGCCCGCAGACGCAGCAGAAAGGCGGCCTTCTCCTCGGCACGCGCCGACGCCGCATCGATTTCCTGGAGGGCTTTGACCGTCGCCGCACTCACCACGTTTCCCGCACGCTCGCTCATTCACGCTGAGCCGATACTCTTTGTTCCTCGGTCTGGCACGCGAAGCGGCCGGTCGCTGCGCGCTGCAGAAGAGGAATGAGCAATGATTTCATGATTCGCGCGCCGGTCAAAGCGAGGGCGGCGCATTATTCAACAGAGCGCGCATTGAAGATCCGCGCGTAACGCGCGGCTGAGACTTCATCGGTCAGATCGAGCTTCAAAGGCGTCACCGAAATGCGCTGCTTGAAGAGCGCGTCGAGATCGGTGCCCGGCGGCGGCTCGGCGACGTCGCGGTCGAAGGCGATCCAGTAATAGGGATTGCCGCGCCCGTCCGTGCGCGGCTCGATCCGCACCATTTGAAGATCGCGCCGCCCTTGCACCGTGACCGAGATGCCGGCGACCTCTCGCGCGCTGCACGCCGGGAAATTCACATTAATGAGGACGTCGCGGTCGATCCCTTCGGCGAGCAGCGCCTTGATGAGCCCCGGCGCATGGACTTCGGCGCAACTCCAATCAACCTCCTCGCGACCTTCACGCCCGTAGCATTGCGAGAGCGCCATGGAGGGAATGCCAAGCATTGCTCCTTCCATCGCGGCGGCGATGGTGCCGGAATAGGTTATGTCATCGGCGACGTTCTGGCCGCGATTGACGCCGGAGAGAACGAGGTCCGGCTTGCGGCCTTTCACGATCGAGCGCACGGCCATGATCACGCAATCGGTCGGCGTGCCCTTCACCGCGAAGCGCCGCTCGGAGATCTTGCGCAGCCGCAAAGGATCGTTGAGCGACAGCGAATGGGCGACGCCCGACTGATCATATTCCGGCGCGACAACGACCACGTCCTCGGCGAGCGCGCCGGCAATACGCTCGAGAACAGCCAGCCCCGGCGCATGAATGCCGTCGTCATTGGTGACGAGAATGCGCATGGTCGGTCATCCGATGAATGGAAATAAGTTTGAGCGCATAGGCCTTCTCTTCCGTGCCACTCATGTTTTGCGGCAAGCATGCTGGTTGCGTCCTTCGAGACGGCCGCTGCGCGGCTTCCTCAGGACGAGGATGAAAGGATCGCGGGCAAAAGAACCTCATCCTGAGGAGCAGGCAGCGTCTCGAAGGATGAGGATTCGCCCTAGCTTGTCCTCTCGATCCTTTTGATACCGCCCATATATGGCAGCAATTGATCCGGCACGCTCACCGAGCCGTCCTCATTCTGATAATTTTCCAGGATCGCGACGAGCGCGCGCCCGACCGCCACACCGGAGCCGTTCAATGTATGGACGAAGCGCGTGTCTTTTGATCCATCCGCACGATAGCGCGCCTTCATGCGGCGCGCCTGAAAATCGCCGCAGACGGAGACGGAAGAGATTTCGCGGTAGCGGTCCTGCCCCGGCAGGAAAACCTCGATGTCATAGGTTTTTTGCGACGCGAAGCCCATGTCGCCGGTACAAAGCGTCACGACCCGATACGGAAGCTTGAGGCGCTTCAAGACTTCTTCCGCGCAGCCGAGCATGCGCTCGTGCTCGGCGAGCGAGCCCTCCGGCGTGGTGATCGCGACGAGCTCCACTTTCGTGAACTGATGCTGGCGGATCATGCCGCGCGTGTCTTTGCCCGCCGCACCGGCCTCGGCGCGAAAGCAGGGTGTGGCGGCAGTGACACGGATCGGCAGATCTTTTTCATCGAGGATTTTTTCGCGCACAAGATTGGTGAGCGGGACTTCGGCGGTTGGGATGAGATAAGAGAACTGCCCTAACGGTCTTAAGTTCGTACCTTTAATAAACGCCCCCATTATCTCGTCGCGATTGTCACCCTCGCGAGCCTTAAGCTCGACGATCTCCTCGGAGATTTTTATCAATTTATCTAGATGTAGATTCTTCATAAGCCACGGATGACCGACATCGGCATCAAGAATGCTATCGGGCATCCAAGAGGCAAAAAATTGGTCCGCTTGAAACTTCGGCAATTGCGCCGTGCCGAACATCGCCGCACTCCTTACTACTAGCGGCGGGTTCACTTCCGCATAGCCATGCTCGCTTACATGTAGATCGAGCATGAATTGGGCGAGCGCCCGTTCGAGCCGCGCCAGCGAGCCCTTGAGCACGACGAAACGCGCGCCGGAGATTTTCGCCGCCGTCTCGAAATCCATCAGGCCCAACGCTTCGCCTATCTCGAAATGCTCTTTCGGCTTGAATGAAAAGCGCGGCTTGGCGCCGACCGCGCGAAGCTCGACATTGTCATTCTCATCCCTGCCATAGGGAACCTCTGGCAAGGGCATATTGGGGATTTCGGCGAGCGCCTGGTCGAGCGCCTCGATCGCGGCGCGCTCTTCGGCTTCGAGCGCGGGCAGCGAAGCCTTCAGTTCCGCCACTTCCGCTTTCAAGGCTTCGACACGCGGCATGTCCTTCTTGCCCATCGCCGCGCCGATCTCCTTCGAAGCGGCGTTACGGCGCTCTTGTAGTGCCTGCGATTTGGCGATCGCGGCGCGGCGCTGATCGTCGAGGGCAAGGAGCATGGCAGCGAGCGGCTTCAGCCCGCGCCGCCGCAAACCTTCGTCGAAGGCCTCGACATTCTCGCGGATCCATTTGATGTCATACATGGAGAGTGCTGCAGAGAGCCTAAGTCCCGGCCGCCGCCTTCGCCGCCGCTTCCGCGCGCTGCTTCTCGATGAATGCGACCGACATGATCGACAGCTCGTAGAGGAGCATGCCCGGAACGGCAAGCGCCAGCATCGAAAAAATGTCGGGCGGGGTCAGCACCGCGGCGACAATGAAGACGAGAACCACTGCATAGCGCCTCTGCCGCCGCAGGAAGCCGGAATCGACGATGCCGACGCGCCCGAGCAGCGTGAGGGCCACCGGCAATTGGAAGACGATGCCGAAGGCGAAGATGAGCGTCATGATCAGCGACAAATATTCGCTGACGCGCGGCAGGAGCTCGATCTCGGCCCTGCCCGGCTGCTTCGCCTGCTGCATGCCCATGAAAAAGGCGAGCAGATTGGGCATGACTACGAAATAGACGAGCAGCGCGCCGAGCGCGAAGAAGATTGGCGTCGCGAAGAGATAGGGCGCGAAGGCCTGGCGTTCCTGCCTGTAGAGGCCGGGGGCGACGAACGCATAGAGCTGCGCGAATATGATCGGGCAGGACAGGAAAGCCGCGGCGAAGATCGCCACCTTGATCTGGGTGAAGAAATATTCCTGCGGCGCCGTATAGATGAGCCGCGCATTTGGTCCCGCCACATGCTCGTACGGCATCAGAAGGATATTGTAGATGTCCTTGGCGAAGAAGAAGCAGATCAAGAACATCACGATGAAGGCCAAAAGCGCCTTGATGAGCCTGGCCCGCAGCTCGATCAAGTGATCCATCAAGGGCGCCCGCGTCGCCTCGATATCGGTATCCGTCATGACAATTCTCTGGCCCGCGGCATCACGGAGCCGTGGACGCGGGCGGCACATTTGCCTCCGTCCCATCCGCGATCGGCGCGCTCGCTATGGCCGCTGCCACAGTTTCGTCCGCCAGGGTGTTCTGCGCGATTTCAGGCACGCCGGCTACCTCGGTACTCCCGATCGGCCGTTGAAGCGCCGAAGTCAATTCGGCCTTGGCGAGCGCCAGCGGATTGACCCCGAGATCGAGCTTGGCGCTTTCCGCGAGTTTGCGGACATCGGCCCTCATCTCGTCAGCATCGGCTTCGCGCATCGCTTCCATGAATTGGGCTTGAAACTCGGCCCCGAGCCGGCGCAGCTTGGCGACCGCTTGGCCGACCTGGCGCATGACGCGCGGCAATTCCTTCGGGCCGATCACGATCAGCGCCACGATCCCGATGATGACGAGTTTGCCGGCGTCGAATTCGAACATGCGCCTAGTCTTGGCCGCTTACGGCGCCCGAACGCGAAGGTTCAGCCGGCCTTCTGCGTGTCTGAGACCTTATTGACCTCCACGCCGGGCCGATGATCGAGCGCTTGCGGCGTCTCGCTCGGAGGGAGCGGCTTGGCATCCTCCTCCGCCAGCCCCTTCTTGAAGGATTTGATGCCCTTCGCAACATCGCCCATGATTTCGGAGATCTTGCCCTTGCCGCCGAACAGGATGAGCACGACAGCTCCAAGGATCAGCAAGTGCCAGATCGAGAATGTTCCACCCATAGCGGGTCTCCACTTTCCAATTACGCAAAACCTAAGCCTCTAGAGGGACGAACACAAGGATCGCGGTACGATTCCGGGGATTTTCATGGGTTGCCGCGCCTCAAAGGTGCCTGAGGCCGTGTTCAAGGCGCAGGAATTGCTTGATGAGCAGTCATGATCGCGTGCGACGGCCAAGCTGCCAACCCAGCGCCGCACTCGCGGAGCGTCCCGAACGGATCGTTCGGCTCAGGCCGCGACGAGCCGCCAAAGCCGTTCTGCGGCAGCCATTTCGGCGAAGCGCCGCGCCCGCCGCGCCATGGCCTGCTGATCCTCACCCCAAAGCCGCATCTCGAAATCCTCGTCGACATGCGCCGTCCGCCAAGCCTCATCGAGGCTGATCGCGTCCTCGGCGAGCGCCAGAGCGATCAAGACCGAACCGGTGAGCGTGGTCATCACCGAGAGGCTCGCGAGCGCGAAAGGCGCCGCGCGGCCGCGGCGGGCCACTTCATCGACTTTCGCCTGCACGGCCGCTTTGGCGGCGGGTGGCTGCCCGACGAAGACAATCCCCTCGACGCACATGAAACGCGCGCCGAGCCGGCTCGCGGCAAACGCGATGATCGGGTCCCAGGCCTCAGCCTCGGCCTTTACCAAGCTCGCCGGCGCGGCGGCCCGGTAGCAGACGAGATCGGTGTCGGCATATTTGACGATTTCGGCGGCAACTGCTTCCATGTCCCCGGCCACCCCGTCGATCGCCGCATTGGCGATGCGGGTGAGTGGCATGGAGGCAAAATCGATGTCTTCATTCTGCGCTTGCCATTCGCTGGCGACCGCCTCGGCGGCAGCCAACGTGGGCAAGACAAGAGCCGCTTTGGCGGGCGTCTTCGCCAGGCGCCCATCGAGCAGCAAGGCGAAACCACCCTCATGTTCACCGACGCCGGCCCTGGTGTAGAAGCGCTTGGGGCGCGCCACCGCATCGCGCGGTGCTCCGGAACCGGGAGGCGAAGTTTTTGCGGGGTCGTTCGGCATCGCTCTTATTAGCGCGGACGGCCCTTGGTTGAAATGCCGCAGCCACGGTCACGCCAGGCGCAAAAATGATCGAGCGTGCCTATCTGTCAAAGGTTATAGGATCGGAAGCCGAGCCCGCCCAGAGCCGCCGGGGAGCCAAGCAATGAACAAGGAAGCAGACAGGACGGAATTTGCCGCCGAGGCGGACCGGCTGCTTAAGGACGATATACGCCTGCTCGGCCGGATCCTCGGCGATACGGTCCGCGAGCAGGAGGGCCAGGAAGTCTTCGACCTCGTCGAACTGATCCGCCAGACCTCCGTGCGGTTTCATCGCGACGGCGATCAGACCGCCCGCCATCGGCTCGAAGCCATCCTCGAGTCGCTGACGCCGACCCAATCGGTCCAGATCGTGCGCGCCTACAGCTATTTTTCGCATCTGAGCAATATCGCCGAGGACCAGCACCAGATCAGGCGTCTGCGCGCCGACGCGATCGCCGGCGTGCCGGAGCCGCCGGGCACGCTTACTTGCGCGCTTTCGCGCGCCCGCGGGGCCGCCATCAGCCCTGAAAAATTATGCGAATTCTTCGACCACGCTTTCATGGTTCCGGTCTTGACCGCGCATCCGACCGAGGTGCGCCGCAAGAGCACGATGATGCGCGAGATGGCCATCGCGCACTTGCTTGAGAGGCGCGATCGCCAGCAATGGACGCCTCAAGAGGAAGCGGAGATCGAAGACAAAATACGCCGCGCCGTGCTCATCCTCTGGCAGACGAGCCTGCTCAGGCGAACGAAGCTCACCGTCCGCGACGAAGTTTTGAACGGGCTCTCCTATTACGACTATACGTTCCTCGAAGAGGTGCCGCGGCTTTATCGGCAGATCGAGCGTCAATTGCGCGCCTATGCGCCCTCGACCGCCGAGGCCCATGTCGCCTCGTTCCTGCGGCTCGGCAGCTGGATCGGCGGAGATCGCGACGGCAATCCTTACGTCGATGCCGAGGTCCTGCACGAAACCGTGCGCATGCAGGGAACGCGCATTCTGTCGCATTATCTCGATGAACTGACCTATCTCAGCGCCGAGTTTTCGATGAGCGCGGAGGTCGTCGAGGTGTCCGACGAACTGCGCGAACTCGCGGCGAGCTCTCCGGATGCCTCGCCGCAGCGGATGGCGGAACCCTATCGGCGCGCGATCGCGGCGATACGCGGCCGGATCGTCGCCACTTTGCGCGCCATCGACGATCAACATCCGATCAAATCGCGCTATGTCCCGATGCACCCCTATCGCAACGCGGCCGAGTTCAGGCGGGATCTGTACATCGTCGATCAGTCGCTCAGGGCGCATGGTTCGTATCTTCTGACACGCGGAAGGCTGCACGGCCTGCGGCGCGCCGCCGACTGCTTCGGGTTTCATCTCGCATCGGTGGATCTGCGGCAGAATTCCGACGTGCACGAGCGCACGATCGCCGAGCTTTTCGAGGCGGCGGCCCCGGGGACCAATTACGTCTCCCGCAGCGAGGAGGAGCGCGTCGATCTCCTCGTCAAAGAACTGAACACGGTGCGCACGCTCGCCTCGCCGTTCTTCTCCTACTCGGACGAGACGCGCAAGGAGCTCGCGGTGTTTCGCGCCGCCGTCGAAGCGCGCGCCACCTACGGCGCCGAGGTCATCCGGACGAGCATCATCTCCCAATCACAGTCCGTGTCCGATCTCCTCGAACTCGCCGTGCTCTTGAAGGAAGTCGGCCTAATTATGGCCGACGGAAAGAGCGAGATCGACATCGTGCCGCTGTTCGAGACGATCGCCGATCTGCGCCAATGCGCGGCGGTGATCGAAAAGGCGTTCTCGCTCCCCGCCTATCGCCGCCTCGTCGAAAGCCGCGGCAACGTGCAGGAGATCATGCTCGGCTACTCGGACAGCAACAAGGACGGCGGTTTCATCACCTCCGGCTGGGAGCTTTACAAGGCCGAGATCGGTCTCATCGAGACGTTCCGGCGCCATGGCGTCAAACTGCGTCTCTTCCACGGCCGCGGCGGCTCGGTCGGGCGCGGCGGCGGCCCGGCTTATGAGGCGATCCTCGCTCAGCCGAGCGGCGCCGTCGGCGGCCAGATCCGCGTCACCGAGCAAGGCGAAATCATCTCGAGCAAATATGCGAACCCCGAGGTCGGGCGTCGCAACCTCGAGACCTTCGTCGCGGCGACCCTCGAAGCCTCGCTGCTGATGCCCGAGCAGCACGCGCCGCGGCTCGAATATCTCTCGACGATGGAGGAACTCTCGAGCTTCGCGTTCAAGGCCTATCGGGCGCTCGTCTACGACACGCCCGAGTTCGAGAAATATTTCTGGGCCTCGACCGTGATCACCGAGATCGCGACGCTCAACATCGGCAGCCGGCCGGCCTCCCGCACCAAGACGCGGAAGATCCAACATCTGCGCGCCATACCCTGGGTTTTCTCCTGGGCGCAATGCCGGCTCATGCTGCCTGGCTGGTTCGGATTTGGCTCGGCCTTCAAGGCCTGGATGGCCGAACATCAGGGCAGCGGCCTCGCCTTCCTCCAGGACATGTATCGCGAATGGGGCTTCTTCCGCATGCTGCTCTCCAACATGGAAATGGTGCTGGCGAAGAGCAACATCGGGATTGCATCGCGTTACGCCGAACTCGTGCCGGACAAGGCGGTGCGGGACAAGATCTTCGAGGCCATTCGGGCCGAATGGGCGGATTCGATCGCGGCCCTCCTCGCCATCACCAAGCAGACCGAATTGCTGCAGGACAATCCCACGCTCGATCGTTCGCTTCGGATGCGCGTGCCCTATCTCGATCCGCTGAACCATGTCCAGGTCGAGCTTCTGAAGTTGCATCGCGCCGCCGACAGCGAGGACGAGGCGATCCTGCGCGCCGTGCAGATCACCATCAACGGCATTTCCGCGGGGCTGCGCAATAGCGGGTAAGGGCGTTACCCCCTCTCCCCATGAGCGTAAGAGGGGCGAGGAGATTGGCCGCGACGATGGCAAATCACCTGGCCCCTCACCCTACCCTCTCCCCGCAAGCGGGGAGAGGGTTCATCCCGCGCTTCCTCGTTCGGTTCAACGTGCAGCGGCCCAACTGTCAACGCATGAGGAAGGTGATCATGCCTGTTGAGACCGCTTTGTCGGGGTATGAACTTCTGCACGATGCGCGCCTCAACAAGGGCACAGCCTTCACCGAGGCCGAGCGCCGCGCGCTTGGGCTCGAAGGCCTGCTGCCTCCGCGCGTGAGCACCCTCGAATTGCAGGTAGCGCGCACGCATGAGGAACTCGCGAACCTCGACAATGATTTGCAAAAATACCTGCTGCTGTCTGATCTCCAGGCGCGTAACGAGACTCTTTTCTACGCGGTTTTGATGTCCGATCCGGCAAAGTTCATTCCGTTGGTCTATACGCCTACGGTCGGCGAAGCATGCCAGAAATTCGATCACATCTTCCGCGCGACGCGCGGCGTTTATCTCCCGATCACTTCGCGCGGCCGCCTCAAGAGCCTGCTGGCCAATTGGCCACAACAGGATGTGCGCTTCATCGTCGTCACCGACGGCGAGCGAATTCTCGGTCTCGGCGACCAGGGTGTCGGTGGCATGGGAATTCCGATCGGCAAACTCGCGCTCTATACCGCCTGCGCGGGCGTGCCGCCGCAATATTCCCTGCCGGTCATGCTGGATGTGGGCACCAACAATCATGAACTACTTGAAGACCCGCTCTACCTCGGCCTGCAACAGAATCGTGTGCGCGGACAGGAATACAGCGCCTTCATTGACGAATTTGTTGAGGCCGTGCAGGCGCTTTATCCGAAATGCTGCATCCAATGGGAAGATTTTGCGAACATAAACGCTGTGCCCATTTTGGCGCGCTATCGCGACAAAATCTGCACCTATAATGACGACATTCAGGGCACCGCCGGCGTGGCGCTCGCCGGCATCTTTGCGACGTTGCGAATTTCAGGGCAGAAGCTCGCCGATCAACGTTTCCTTTTTCTCGGGGGCGGATCAGCGGCAACCGGCATCGCGGAGCTTATCAGCGAGGCCATGGCGCTTGAGGGATTGAGCATCGACGAGGCACGCGCGCGCAACGCGCTGTTCGACATCAATGGTCTCTTGGTGAAATCGCGCGCCGATCTCGCGGACTTCCAAAGGCCATTTGCGCAAGACCATGCCCCAATCTCGAAATTCGTCGATGCGGTGAAGGCGTTGAAGCCGACCGGCATTATCGGCGTCAGCACCGTGCCGAAGCTGTTCAATCAGCAGGTCATTGAAGCAATGGCGGAGATTAATGATCGCCCGATCATCTTCCCTTATTCGAACCCAACCTCGCGCTCGGAGTGTACGGCGGAGGAGGCCTATCGCTGGTCTCATGGCCGTGCCATCTTCGCGAGCGGAAGCCCCTTCCCGCCTGTCGAGATCGATGGACATAAGTTCGTGCCCGGCCAGGGCAACAACGTCTACATCTTCCCGGCCATGGGCATGGCGGTCTTCGCGACGAAGGCGACGCGCGTGAAGGAAGAGATGTTCATCGTCGCGGCGAAGGCTATCGCCGAGCAGGTCACGGACCAGAACCTCGCCATCGGCCTGATCTATCCGCCACAGGCCAAAATTTTCGAGGCCTCTCTGCATGTCGCCACGCGCGTCGCCGGATATATCTTCGACAAGAATCTTGCTCGGGTGCCGCGGCCTAAAGATATCGGCGCGCATATCCGTGAAACGGCCTATCGACCGACTTACCGCGCCGAGTGATTCGTAAACTACGTCGCGCGACCGATCATTCCGGCGCATCCTCGATCGGATCGTCGCGCTTCACGTCGAAGCCGAACAGGTCGAAGCTCTTCTTCATATGCGGCGGCAGCGGCGCGGTGACGTCGAGCGTGCCGCCGCGCGGATGCGGCAGGATGAGCCGCCGCGCCAGCAGATGCAGCTTGCGTTCGACGCCCTCAGGGATTTGCCGCGCGGGGTCTTGCCGGCTGCGCTCCTTGGCGTTCCCGCCATATTTCGGATCGCCGATGATCGGGTGACCGATCGCCTCGGCATGGGCGCGCAATTGATGCGTGCGTCCGGTGATCGGCTTCATCGAGAGCCAAGCGAGCCGGCCCGGGATCTTGTCGACGACGGCGTAATAAGTGACGGAGTGCTGCGCATTCTCGTCGCCGTGCTTGACGATCTGCATCTTCTCCAAATCGCCGCGCCCGGCTGCGCGATCTCGCGACCGCTCCATGCCTTCGCCCTTGGCGAGGAACAGCGAGATCCGGCCCTGCGCCGGTTTCGGCACGCCCTCGACCAGCGCCCAGTAGATTTTCTGCGCCCGGCGCGAGCGGAAGATCTCGCCGAGCTCGGCGGCGATCCGGCGCGATTTGGCGACCAGCAGAACACCCGCCGTGTCGCGGTCGAGCCGATGCACGAGCACCGGCCTCTCGCCGCGCGCATCGGCGAGCGACGCAAGCATGCCGTCGATATGGCGCGTGGTGCCCGAGCCGCCTTGCACCGCGAGGCCATGGGGCTTGTTGAGGACCATGAGATCCTCATCCTCGTAGAGGATCATGGCGCGCAGCGCGCGGCGATCTTCTTCGGAGACGGCAGGTTTCGGCGCCGGCGGCGCGATCTTCACCGGCGGCACGCGAATCTTCTGCCCGGCCGCAAGCCGTGTGGCGGTCGTCGCACGCGCACCGTCGACGCGCACCTGCCCGGTGCGCACGATCTTGTTCAGATGCGAGAGCGAGAGCGTCGGCAGGCGCCGCTTGAACCAGCGGTCGAGCCGCATGCCGGCCTCGTCTTCGGTCACTGTTAGGGTTTGCACGGTCATGAGGGAGTAAGCCAGATTGTCATTTGCGCGGCGCCGTCATTGCGAGCGAAGCGAAGTGCGCGTTCCTTCTCCCCTTGCGGGAGAAGGTGCCCCGCGAAGCGGCGCGGATGAGGGGTCGCGCGACCCCTCACCCTCTCCCACAAGGTGAGAGGGTTCGCGCACCCACATTCTGGATTGCTTCGTCGCTTCGCTCCTCGCAATGACGTTCGCAGCAAGCAAACGCGCCCTCAAGTCCCCTGCCTCTGCTTCCTGAGCTTCTCCCAATACTCGAGGCGCTTTTTGATCTCGCGCTCGAAGCCGCGATCGACCGGCTCATAGAGAGTATGGCGGCCGAGCTGCTCCGGCCAATAATCCTGGCCCGAGAAGGCATCGGGCGCGTTGTGGTCATAGGCATAGTCGGCGCCGTAGCCTTCGCTCCGCATGAGCTTCGTCGGCGCGTTGAGAATGACCTTCGGCGGCATCAGCGAGCCATGCTCCTTGGCGAGCCGCACCGCCGACCCATAAGCGGTATAGGCGGCGTTGGATTTCGGCGCGGTGGCGACATAGATCAGCGCATTGGCGAGCGCTAGCTCGCCCTCCGGCGAGCCGAGGAAATCGTAAGCATCTTTCGCCGCGTTGGCGACGACGAGCGCCTGCGGATCGGCAAGCCCGATGTCCTCGATTGCCATGCGTACGATCCGCCGCGCGATGAAGAGCGGCGCCTCGCCGGCGTCCAGCATCCGCGCGAGATAATAGAGCGCCGCGTCCGGATCGGAGCCGCGCACGCACTTATGCAGCGCGCTGATCAGGTTGTAATGGCCCTCTTGCGCCTTGTCGTAGATAGGAGCCCGCCGCTGCACGATCTCTGTCAACGCCGCCGTATCGAACTCTTGGCCGGGCGTTGCGGCGCGCCAGACCTCTTCGGCAAGAGTCAGCACGGCGCGGCCATCGCCATCTGCCATGCGCAGCAAGGCCGCGCGGGCCTCGCTGGTCAGCGGCAAGAGATTGCCCTCGAGCGCCTCGGCGCGCTTCAGCAGCTTTTCGAGCGCCGTCTCATCGAGTGCGCGAAAGACCAGAACGCGCGCCCGCGACAGCAGTGCGGCGTTGAGCTCGAAACTCGGATTTTCCGTCGTCGCGCCGATCAGCGTGATGGTGCCGTCTTCCATGACCGGCAGGAAGCTGTCCTGTTGGGTGCGGTTGAAGCGATGGATCTCGTCGACGAAGAGCAGGGTGCCCTGCCCCGTCGCGCGGCGCTTGCGGGCGTCCTCGAAGACCTTCTTGAGATCGGCGACGCCAGAGAAGATCGCCGAGATCTGGATGAAGGCGAGCTTGGTCTCCCGCGCGATGAGCCTTGCGACGGTGGTCTTGCCGGTCCCCGGCGGGCCCCAGAAGATGAGGCTGCCGAATGAGCCTGCGCGCGCCAGCCGCGTGAGCGCCCCATCGGGGCCGAGAAGATGATCCTGGCCGGCGACTTCGTCGAGCCGCTGCGGCCGCAGCCGGTCGGCAAGCGGATGCGGCGCCTGGTCTTCGAGCCGGGCGGCAGCGAAAAGATCTGACATTGCTTCAATTTGGGCTTGCAAGCCCGGGAAATGAAGGGGCAATCCGGCAATCCCGGTGAATAACCCCGCGCTCCCCTCTTGTCGCGAAATGTAGGACATTTATCAATCGGTTAACGTTTCGGTGAGAATTGAATCCAGGGCGTCGGTCGAACGCGGAGCTTTGCGCATGCATGTCGTCGCACTCGTCAACCAGAAAGGCGGATCCGGCAAGAGCACGCTTACCGCCTGCTTGGCGGTCGCCGCGCGGGAGACCGGCGAGCGCGTTTTCCTCATCGACATGGATCCGCAGAAATCGCTGACCAAATGGGGCTACTGGCGACTCGACAAGGATCTGCCCGTCGAGGCCGTGTCCGCGGCGAAGCTCGAGACCGCGCTTGCGACGCTTGCTCAAGGCAACGTGAGCCTCGTGATCATCGATACGCCGGCGACCAACTCTCCCGCCGCCGACGCGGCGATGCGGTGTGCCGATCTCTGCCTCATCCCGGCCCGGCCGACCATGTTCGACATATGGTCGAGCGAAGCGACGCGCGGCAAGTTGAAAACCTTGCGCAAGGAGTACGCGTTCGTTCTCACTCAATGCCCCGCCCTGCAGGAGAGCCAGCGGGTCAGCGACGGAGCCGCCGCTCTCGAAGCGATGGGCGGACTTTTGCGGCCATTGGTCGGCGCTCGCGTCGACTATCAGGAAGCGGCGCGCAAAGGCCTGGGAGTGACCGAGGTCGATTCCGAAGGCAAGGCCGCCGAGGAAATGCGCCAACTCTGGGCGTCGCTGAAGCGCCGGCTCGCGCGCAGCAAATCGCCGGACAAGGCGAGGCAAGCGGCTTAGCCGCGCGAGCGGATGCATCGTCCCTGCTCAATGAGCCGACATGACCCGCTTCCGCCGGCGCTTCTCGCGGCCACCACCCGCTCGGGCGCGGGAAGGCGCGAATTCATTCGTCGCGACTGTAACTCTACGCTTTACAATGTAACGCGTTCGACAGCCAAGATGCCGTCGATGTTGACCTGGAGGACTACCATGGCCACTAGAGATCCTAACCGGCCTCCCATTCATCCCGGCGAGATCCTGCAAGAGGACGTGCTCCGTGGACTCAACATGCCCGTTTCTACGGCGGCTGAGTGCCTTGGCGTCACGCGGCAGTCCCTCCACCGCGTCCTTGCCGGCACCGCCGCTATTTCCCCGGAGATGGCGCTCAGGATTGGCAAGTTCTGCGGCAATGGCGCAGAGATCTGGCTTCGGATGCAAGGGGCCTATGATCTCTGGCACGCCGAGCGCAAGATCCGCTCGGCGCTTGCGGAGATCAAGAAACAACGAGTGCCGGCACCCGTATAACCGCCTGCCGCGCTCAGCCGCCGACCACCGTGGTGATGATCTGATTGCCGCGGCTTATGCTGATCTTCCAGAAATAGCGCTGGCCGAGCGTCGCCTTTTCGAGATCGCGCGTCGTCGTGATCTTGGTGTCATTGACGGTGAGAACCACGTCGCCCTTTTGCAGGTTCAGGGCAGCGGCGCGCGAATCTTCGTCGACGTCGCTCACGACGACGCCCTGCTTGATCTGTTCGACCGAGTACTCCTCCGCCACGGCAGGGGAAAGATTGATGACGGTCGCACCGGCAAAGGGCGAATCGCCGGTGATCTTGATCGGATCGCGCGGCAGTTCCGGCGCCGTCGCGAGCTTGACCGTCAAGGTCAAGGGCTTGCCGTTGCGGACCACCGAAAGTGACTCGGTCGAGCCGATCGGCTTCGTTGCAAACCTGTAGCTGAAGCCTTCCGAATCCTCGACCGGGCGCCCGTCAACGGCGACGATGAGGTCGCCGTGCTGCAGGCCCGCCTCTTCCGCCGGGCTCTTGGGGGTAACATCGGTGACGAGCACGCCCGCTACGCGCTCGAGGCCGAGCGACTCGGCGATTTCCTTCGTGACGCTCTGCAGGCCCGCGCCGAGCCAAGGATGTTTGACCTCTTTGCCGCCACTCTTGGCCGTGGCGACCACGATCTTCACCATATTGGCTGGGATCGCAAAGCCGATCCCGACCGAGCTGCCGGTCTGCGAGACGATGGCCGAATTGATGCCGGCGAGCCGGCCGTTCATATCGACGAGTGCGCCGCCGGAATTGCCGGGATTGATCGCCGCATCGGTCTGGATGAAGAACCCGTAATTGGAAATCCCCTCCTCCGTGCGGGCGAGCGCCGAGACTATTCCCTGGGTCACGGTCTCACCCACTCCGAACGGATCGCCGATCGCCAGCACCAGATCGCCCACCTCGAGCGCATCCGAATCGTCGAACTCCATGAACGGGAAAGGTCCGCTGCCCTTCAGCCGCAGGACCGCGAGGTCGGTGCGCTGATCGCGCAAGACGATGTCCGCCTCGAACTCGCGCCGGTCGGCGAGCGCCACTTTGACGTCCGTCATCCCTTCGACGACGTGATAATTGGTGACGACCAGGCCGCTTGGATCGACGAGCACGCCAGAGCCGAGCGATTGTGCGGTCGGGCCGCCCGGCCGCAACTCCGGGGTGTCGCCGAAGAAGTGCCGAAAGATCGGGTCGTCGAACAGCGAATTGCGCGGCGTCCGGTCGGTGCGCGAGGCATAGACGTTGACGACGGCCGGCGCGGCCTGCTTGACCACGGGAGCGAAGGAGAGGGTGACCTCGGGGCGCGATTGCGGTACGGTCTTTTCCGCCGCCTGCGCGAGGCCCGCCAAGCAGGCGAGCGCCACAAGCGCTGCCAGTGCGCCACGCCGGACGGGCGGATTGGGTTTATACCGGGTCACCCGGGCTTCTCGTTGCGCTCTGCACCTGTAACGATTCAGACGCGCCGTCGATCCATTCTCGGTGTGGCGAAATTGCGGTGCGGTCAAGCCAGTCATCGGCCGATGCGGCCCAAATGCGTATCGGCGAAGGCCCTCGCATATTTGAGGCCGTAGCCCAAGGCCCGGTCGAAGCCGACATGGGCCAACCAAATCAGCGCGATATGCTCGGAAATCGGCGAGCCGAGCCAGGCGCCGAGCACGAGCAAGCCGAGCGGCCCGAGGGTCGCGTGGGCCGCGTTATAGGCAATGGCGCCGGCGCGCGGCGAAAAGAGATAGGCGAAAAAGCTGAGATCGGGCGCGAGGAACAGGACCGCGAAGAGAATCCACGAGCCGCCGAGCCGCCCATAGAAAAAGGCGGCGCCAAGCAAAAGCGCCACCCCCTCGAGCCGCAGGATCAGCCTTGGTGCGCCGGCGACCGCGCCGCCGGCACTCACTCGGTTTCGGCCGCCGGCACGGTCGGCCCGGAATCCTTGCCCTTGGCCTCCACGTCGCGGTCGACGAATTCGATCACGCCCATGGGAGCATCGTCGCCCTGGCGGAACCCGGCCTTGAGCACGCGTGTATAGCCGCCGTTGCGCGTCTTGTAACGCGGGCCGAGCACGTCGAAGAGCTTTTTCACGAGGTCGGCGTCCTTGACCTGCGCGATCGCCTGGCGGCGGGCATGCAGATCGGCGCGCTTGCCGAGCGTCACGAGCTTTTCGACGACGGAACGCAGATCCTTGGCCTTCGGCAAGGTCGTCATGATCTGCTCGTGCTTGATGAGCGCCTGCGCAAGATTGGCGAACATCGCCTTGCGATGTTCGTGCGTGCGGTTGAAGCGGCGCTTGGCGCGACCGTGATACATGGCCCTCTCCTTATCGGCCGCCGTGCCAAGGAACGGCCGTCTTTTTCATCCCTCCCCATTTTGGGGAGGGTGTCTCGCGCAGCGAGACGGGTGGGGATGACCCCATCCGGCGCTGCGCGCCACCTTCCCCTTACAGGGGAAGGAATTCTCAATAATGTTCTTCGAAGCGCTTGGCGAGCTCGTCGATGTTTTCCGGCGGCCAGCCGGTGACCTCCATGCCGAGATGGAGGCCCATCTGGGCGAGCACTTCCTTGATCTCGTTCAGCGACTTGCGGCCGAAGTTCGGGGTCCGCAGCATCTCGGCCTCGGTCTTCTGGATCAGGTCGCCGATGTAGATGATGTTGTCGTTCTTCAGGCAATTGGCCGAGCGCACGGAAAGCTCGAGTTCATCGACCTTCTTGAGCAAGGCGGGATTGAAGGCGAGTTCGGGGATGGACGGCGCGACTTCCTCGCGGCGCGGCTCTTCGAAATTGACGAAGACGTTGAGCTGATCTTGAAGGATGCGGGCCGCATACGCAACCGCATCCTCGGGCGTGATCGCGCCATTGGTCTCGACCTGCATCGTGAGCTTGTCGTAATCGAGGATCTGGCCTTCGCGCGTGTTCTCGACCCGGTAGCTGACCTTGCGGACCGGCGAATAAAGGCTGTCGATCGGGATCATGCCGATCGGCGCATCCTCGCTGCGGTTGCGCTCGGCCGTCACATAGCCCTTGCCGGTGTTGACGGTGAATTCCATGCGGATCTCGGCGCCCTCGTCGAGGGTGCAGATGACGAGATGGGGGTTTAGGACCTGCACGTCGCCGACGGTCGAGATGTCGGAGGCCGTCACCTTGCCGGGGCCTTGCTTCTTCAGCACCATGCGCTTCGGCCCATCGCTCTGCATCCTGATGGCGATGTCCTTGATGTTGAGCACGATGTCGGTCACGTCCTCGCGTACGCCGGGGATCGACGAGAATTCATGCAGCACACCGTCGATATGCACCGAGGTGATCGCGGCGCCCTGCAGCGAGGACAAGAGAACCCGGCGCAGCGAATTGCCGAGAGTCACGCCGAAACCGCGCTCCAGCGGCTCCGCCACGACGGTGGCGACCCGCTTGGGGTCATCGCCGGCGGCGACTTCGAGCTTGTTCGGCTTGATGAGCTCCTGCCAGTTTTTCTGAATCACGAGAGCGTCCTTCATTCGAGCACGAGACTTCTTGGACGTCCTATAAAAACGTCAGGGAGTTCTCGCCTGTTGATCATCTGTGTCAAACGCGCCGCCTTTTGCGTGGCCGGCAGCCGTTGTGCGGGATCGGCGTCACGTCGCGGATCGAGGTCACCGTGAAGCCCGCGGCCTGCAAGGCGCGCAGCGCCGATTCCCGCCCGGAACCGGGCCCGGAGACTTCGACTTCGAGCGTGCGCATGCCGTGTTCGGCGGCTTTGCGCGCCGCGTCCTCTGCCGCCATCTGAGCGGCATAGGGCGTCGACTTGCGCGAGCCTTTGAAGCCCATGGTCCCCGCCGATGACCAGGAAATCGTGTTGCCCTGCGCATCGCTGATGGTGATCATCGTATTGTTGAACGTGGAATTCACATGCGCCACGCCGGACACGATGTTCTTGCGCTCACGCCGGCGCACGCGGGTCGCTTCTTTCACCATTGATTCGTCCTTCCAACGCGCCCGTAATGCCAGGCGCTCGGGCTTCTCTTGCGAGGGCTCGCGCCCTCTTACTTCTTCTTGCCGGCGATCGGCTTCGCCTTGCCTTTACGGGTGCGCGCATTGGTATGGGTGCGCTGGCCCCGCACCGGAAGCTGGCGGCGATGGCGCAAACCGCGATAGCAGCCGAGATCCATCAGCCGCTTGATGTTCATCGCCACTTCGCGGCGCAGGTCGCCCTCGACCTGATAGTCGCGGTCGATCGTTTCGCGGATCTGCAGGACTTCCGAATCGGTCAGCTCGAACACGCGCCGCTCAGGCGGAATATGGACCTTCTCGCAAAGCTCCTGCGCCTTCTTCGGGCCGATCCCGTGAATATATTGAAGGGCAATCACGACGCGCTTGTTGGTCGGTATGTTGACGCCGGCAATACGGGCCACGAATTCTCTCCATCTCGGCCGCACGTCCGGATGCGGCGGAAAAGGGCCGGCGGCCCTTGCGGGTGCCTGAACAATGCAAATCCGGCCCTTATGGGCGATCCCATAGAGGCCCAGACCCGATCATTTCGGCTTGAAACGCCTTACCTAGTCATCCGGCACGCTTCCGTCAACAGCGAATTGCGGCCCATTCAGGGCTTCCCCGACGCCGAATCCCTGGTCCGGCTTGCCCCTGCCGCAGCCGATGGCGCCATTCCGCTGCTCAAGGACGAGGGCTCAACCCCTGAGGCTTTCGGTCGCCCGATCAATCGCCGCCGCAACCGCCTCGATCGGGGCCATGCCGTCGACCGTTTTCAGCCGACCTGCCTGCGCATAATAGGCCGAAACCGGCGCGGTCATCGCCCGATAGGCGTCAAGCCGGGTCTTGAAAGCATCCGGGTTGTCGTCAGCGCGCACGGCGCAGCCTTTGGCGATCGTCTCTTTCGCCCGATGCTCGATTCGGCCGAGCAGCGCCGATTCGTCGACCTTCAGCTCGATCACCCCGTCGAGCTGCATGTTTTTGGTCTTCAGCAGCGCATCGAGAGACCTGGCCTGGTTTACGGTGCGCGGAAATCCATCGAGGATGAAGCCGCGCGCGGCGTCCGGCTGTTCGATCCGTTCGGCGATGATCTTGAGAACGATGTCGTCGGGCACGAGGCTGCCCGCATCCATCAGCGCCTTGGCCTTTAGTCCCACCGGCGTGGCGGCGGCAACCGCGGCGCGCAACATGTCGCCGGTCGATAATTGTGGAATCCCATATTTCTGCATGAGCCGTGCAGATTGCGTGCCTTTTCCCGCGCCGGGCGGTCCGAGCACGATGAACCTCATCGCTTCCTTCCCCGCAATTTGGCTTTTTTCACCAATCCTTCGTATTGGTGCGCCTGCAGGTGGCCGTGGACCTGGGCCACCGTATCCATCATAACGCTGACCACGATCAGAAGCGAGGTGCCGCCGAAATAAAACGGCATGGCGGCGTAGGAAACCAAAAGTTCCGGCAGAAGACAGATCAGCGAGAGATAGAGGGCGCCGAGCACCGTGATCCGCATCAACACCTTGTCGATATATTGCGCGGTGCGCTCGCCCGGCCTGATGCCCGGAATGAAGCCGCTGTGCTTCTTCAGGTTCTCGGCGGTGTCCGTCGGGTTGAAGACGATCGCCGTGTAGAAGAACGCGAAGAACACGATCAGCGCGACATAGAGGATCATGTAGAGCGGGCGGCCGTGACCGAGGTAGAGCGAAATGACCGAGAGGATCCCGGTGCCGCCCCGCTGGGCCGAGAAATTTGCGATCGTCGTCGGCAAGAGCAGAAGCGAAGAGGCAAAGATCGGCGGAATGACACCCGAGGTGTTGAGCTTCAGCGGCAGAAAGGACGTCTGCCCCTCATAGACTCGATTGCCTTGCTGGCGCTTGGGATAGGTGATGACGAGCCGGCGCTGCGCCCGCTCCATGAAGACGATGAAACCGACCACGCAGATCGCCATCGCCAAGACCGTGATGATGAGAAAGGTCGAGAGCTGTCCCTGCCGGCCGAGTTCGAGCGTATGGATGATGGCGGCGGGAAAGGACGCGACGATGCCGGAGAAGATGATCAGCGACGAACCGTTGCCGATGCCGCGCGAGGTGATCTGCTCGCCGAGCCACATCAGGAAAATCGTGCCGCCGCTCAAAGTCAGCGTCGTCGTGAGGCAGAAGAAAAATCCCGGATCGCTGACGACGCCCGCCTGGCCTTGCAGGCCGATGGCGATCCCATAGGCCTGGAAGCCGGCGAGCACCACGGTGAGATAGCGCGTGTATTGATTGAGAACCTTGCGGCCCGCCTCGCCCTCTTTCTTCAGCGCCTCGAGCGTGGGAAAGACGCTGGTCAAGAGCTGGATGATGATCGAAGCGGAAATATAGGGCATGATGTTCAAGGCGAAGATCGCCATGCGCTGCACGGCGCCGCCGGAGAACATGTTGAAGAGTTCGAGCACGCCCTGGCGGTTGCCATTGAAGGTCGCCTCGAAAGCGGCCGGATCGATGCCCGGCAGCGGGATATAGGTGCCGAGCCGGTAGATGATCAGCGCGCCGAGCGTGAACCAGATTCGTTTCTTGAGCTCGTCGGCCTTGGCGAAAGCGGCCCAATTGACGTTAGCTGCAAGTTGTTCAGCGGCCGATACCATGAAATGCTCCGCGCGGCAGGCAATGCGCCGCCAAGGCTCGAGGAATGTTCACCGGCCCCTTGATCCCGCAATCGATCCGCCATCTCGCGATGCTTTTGCCGATTGCGTCTTCGCCTTGAGACATAGCGAATAGGACCGATGTGGTGAACCGGCGGCTCGGATGCAACGGGCGCATCGAAAGCGGGCGCAATGCGGCTCAGGCCTCCGCCGCGGCCGCAGCCATGACCCGAACCGAACCGCCCGCCTTCTCGATCGCCGCGATCGCCGATTTCGAGGCCGCCACCACTTCGAAGCTGAGCCCCGCGGTGATCTCGCCCATGCCGAGAATTTTTACGCCGTCGCGCCGCTTGGTGCAGACGCCGGCGGCGATCAGGGCGTCGATCGTGACCGGCGCTTCGCGCGCCAGCTTGCCGGCATCGACGGCCGCCTGGATGCGACCGAGATTGACCTCGTTATAGTCTTTGGCGAAAGGCGGCGTGAAGCCGCGCTTCGGCAAGCGCCGGTGCAGCGGCATCTGACCGCCTTCGAAGGCTTTGATGGAGACGCCGGAGCGGGCCTTCTGCCCCTTGACGCCGCGTCCGCCGGTCTTGCCTTTGCCCGAGCCGATGCCGCGGCCGACGCGCATGCGCGCTTTCGAAGACCCGGGGTTGTCGGCGATTTCATTGAGTTTCATGGCGCATCCCTCACGCGCTCTCGACGATGCGGACGAGATGCGCGACTTTCGCGATCATGCCGCGGATCGCCGGCGTATCGGGCAAAGCCGCCCGACGGCCGATCTTGTTCAGCCTGAGACCGATGAGCGTCGCCCGCTGAGTGGCGGGGCGCCCGATCGGGCTCTTGATCTGTTCCACCGTGAGGCGCGCTTTGGCTTTGGTCATCATAAAGCCCTCACGCCTCCGCGGCCGGCTCGGCCTCGCCGCCCTGGCGGCGCGCCTGGAGGGTCGAGACTTTCATGCTGCGCCGTGCTGCGACCGCACGCGGCGAATCCTCTTTCAGCAAGGCGTCGAACGTCGCCCTGACCATGTTGTAGGGGTTGGACGAGCCCTGCGACTTCGCCACGACATCATGCATGCCGAGCGTCTCGAAGACGGCGCGCATGGGACCGCCGGCGATGATGCCGGTGCCGGCCGCCGCCGCCCGCAGCACGACACGGCCGGCGCCGTGGCGGCCGGTTACGTCGTGGTGCAGCGTGCGACCCTCGCGCAGAGGCACGCGGATCAAGGCATGTTTCGCCGCTTCCGTCGCCTTGCGGATGGCTTCGGGCACTTCGCGCGCCTTGCCGTGGCCGAAACCCACCCTGCCCTTCTGATCGCCGACGACGACGAGCGCGGCGAAGCCGAAGCGCCGGCCACCCTTCACCACTTTCGCGACGCGATTGATATGGACCAGGCGGTCCACAAATTCGCTGTCGCGCTCTTCCCGGTCGCGGCCGCGGCCGCCGCCTTCACCTTCACGTGCCATCAGTCTCTTCCATCTCTTTCGTCACTTGCGCGGCCCGATCGACCGCTCGCTTCGAACATCAGATCGTCAGCCCCGCCTCGCGCGCGCCCTCGGCCAGCGCCTTGACGCGGCCATGATACATATAGGCGCCCCGGTCCAACACGACCGCCTTGATTCCCGCCTCGATCGCCCGCTCGGCGATCTGCTTGCCGACGAGCCGCGCCGCCTCGACGGTTGCG
>DATFNQ010000077.1:0-3588 GCA_035266305.1 Methylovirgula sp. | reverse complement strand
TACCCCCTCTCCCCATGAGCGTGAGCGAATGGGGAGAGGGGCGCTCAGCGCAGCGACCCCTCACCCGGCCGGCTCCGCCGGCCACCCTCTCCCGCAAGGGGAGAGGGTTCGCGCACGCGCATTCTGGATTGCTTCGCTTCGCTCGCAATGACGCTCTTGTCATGGTCCATCTCGCGATCCTGCGCTAACGCAATTCGGGCGTGGCGTCAAAAAGGCGCTCGTGCTCGGCCAAGGCATAGCGATCGGTCATTCCGGCGATGTAATCGCAGACGAGCCTGGCAAGCCGCGCCTCGTTGCTCACGCCGAGCTTGCGCGCGGCCTCTCCCCATTCCATCGGCATCAAATCAGGATTTTGGAGGAAAGCCGGAAAGAGATCGCGGATGACTTGCGCCGCAGCAACGCGGATGCCGCTGATGCGCGGATGGCGATACATGTTCTGAAAGAGGAAGCGCTTGATGCTCTTGTCAATGCCTTCGGTCGTCACGGAGAAGCCGATCACCGGTCCCCTCTGCGCCCGCACGGCTTCGACGCTCGCAACCCCGGTCGCCTCCAGCCTGCATTGGCTTTCGGCGATCGCGTCTTCGATGAAATGCGCGATCACGCGGCGCACCAGCTCGTGGATGCGGCGCGGCCGCTCGAGGCGGGGATGGAGGGACTCGATCTCGCACAGAAGGTCGCGCAGGAAATCCACCTGGGCGATCTCAACGAAATCGAAGAGCCCGGCGCGCAGCCCATCGTCGATATCATGCGCATTATAGGCGATGTCGTCGGAGAGCGCCGCCGCCTGCGCCTCGGCGCTGGCGAAACTGCCGAGCCCAAGGTCGTGGACGGCGGCATATTCAATCACGGCGATCGGCAGGACGCGCGCTCGATAGCGCGGAGCCGGGCTGCCGTCCGCCTGGAGGAGGGGCCCATTATGCTTGACGAGGCCTTCGAGCGTCTCCCAGGTCAGGTTCAGTCCGTCGAAAGCCGCATAGCGATGTTCGAGCTTGGTGACGAGACGCAGCGCCTGGGCGTTGTGGTCGAAGCCGCCGTACGGCTTCATCATTTCGTCGAGCACGTCTTCGCCGGTGTGGCCAAAGGGCGTATGGCCGAGATCATGGCCGAGCGCCAAGGCCTCGGCGAGATCGTCATCGAGGCCGAGGGCGCGGGCGATGGCGCGGGCGATCTGGCTGACTTCGATCGTATGGGTGAGACGGGTGCGGTAATGGTCGCCTTCATAGGGCACAAAGACCTGGGTCTTGTGGGCCAGCCGGCGAAAGGCCGTGCTGTGCAGGATCCGGTCCCGGTCGCGCTGGAACTCGCTCCGCGTCGGCGCTGGCGGTTCGGCAAAGAGCCGGCCGCGGCTCGCTGCCGGATCGGCCGCATAGGCGGCGCGCCAAGGCGAAAAGGCGAAATTCCCTCCCAAGTGCGTGACTCCCTCGCCGCGACGCGTCGTCGCCTTCCCGCAGCTCTCGGTCGCTCGTCGTTGCGCTCATGCGCTTGGCGACATATCTTCTCTATCAAAGAGTGCGCGTAAACGGCTGAACCGTTTCGCCGAAATTACAGAGTTCGAGGTTTTTCATGAGCGAAACCGCAGTTGACTACCCGGTCGGATTGACCGCAAGCGCCGCGCGCCGGATTGCGGAAATCCTCAAGAACGAACCCAAAGGTTCGGTGTTGCGCGTCGGCGTCGATGGGGGCGGCTGCTCCGGGTTTCAATATACCTATGCAATCACCCAAGATCGATCAGACGATGATCTTGTTCTTGAAGGAGATGGCGCGACAGTGGTCATCGACCGGATCTCGCTCGACTTCCTGCGCGGTAGCCAGATCGATTTCGTCGACGACCTGATGGGTCGCATGTTCAAGATCCACAACCCGGCGGCGACCGCCTCCTGCGGCTGCGGTTCGAGCTTCTCCGTCTAGAGAATCTCACCGCGCTCGCCAAGCCAGGGCGCACAATTCCGTCGCGACTGCGCGATTTCGATTGCTTTGGACCTCTACCCTTTGCAAGCTCTGTTCATCGGCCACACCTATATCGACGTGACGCTCCTCTGCGGCGCGATGCCCACGGGCGATGAAAAGAAGGTGGCAGAGGACTATGCCGTCTCCTTCGGCGGCAACGCGGTCACCGCGGCCTTCGCCTGTGCCAAGCTCGGCTTCGCGCCGGATCTTCTCGCAACCGTAGCCGACGATTGGCTCGGCCGCATGTTTCTCGACATGGCGTGCACTTATAAAGTCCCCGTTCACCCGCGCCGCGTCAAGCGCTCCTCGCTCTCCTTCGTTCTCCCGAAAGACGGCAAGCGAGCGATTCTTCGCGCCCGCGACGATCGCTTCCTCGAGCCATTCGCCAAGCTCGATCTCGGCGAATGCCGCGTCCTCCATCTCGACGGCCATCAAGGCGACGCGGCAATCTATTACGCCAAAGCGTGCCGCGAGCGCGGGATTCTGACATCCCTCGACGGCGGCGGCTTGCGCGGCAACTTGGCGGACCTGCTGAACTATATCGATGTGGCGATCGTCGCCGAACGGCTCTGCGAGCAGATGGCGCTGTCGACGAGCGCCATGCTCGACCATCTGAAAGCGAAGGGATGTAAGATCGGCGGCGTCACCCAGGGCGAGCGCGGCATGCTCTGGTATGATGAGAGCGGAACCGTCTCCCGCCAGCCGGCTCTGCCCGTTCCGCAAGATGAAATCATCGACACATCGGGCGCCGGCGATGTCTTTCATGGCGCCTATGTCGCCTCCTATCTCGCGGCGCCCGAACGAAGCTTCGCGGCGCATTTCGAGTTCGCCCGCGCCGCCGCGGCCTATAAGATCAGGCGCCTCGGCAATGAGGCGGGCCTCCCGACATTGGCGGATGTGGCGGCCATCGAACGCACCTATGTCCTGGTGCCCTGACCCAGGGCGGTCAGCATACTGCGATCAGGCATGTCGTAAGGCGCTCCAATTCTCCCAATTCCGACTATTTCGGGGCGAGCAGCCGGCGCCCGAACTCGTTCGGGCGACAAGCACCTCGACGCGCTTAGCTTCGCTTGAGAATTAGCTTGCGCTTATGACAAATCATGCTTGGCTGGGACCAGCCGTTCGCCAATGACGAGGTCACCATGCGCCGGACAGCACTTTTTCTCGGGGCCTTTCTGCTCATCGCCGCGCCGACCGTCGGGACGGCTCTGCATTCCAGCGCCAATCGCGCGGCGCGCGCAGAATTCTCCAGATTGGCCGAGGCTCTGCCGGGGCTGACCGCGGTAGCCATTACGGCCGATCCCTGGCGGCAGGATGCGACCATCGAGGGCCTGACGTTTCGCCGCGCCGGTCTCGTCCTACGGGTGGGACGCATAAGCCTGCCGTTTGCCGCGCCACAATCCTTCTTCGCATCGGCAGCCTATGCGCAGGATGAGAAGCCCGGCAATGTTGACCAATCGACACCGGCGGTGCAGGACGCGACGGTCGCCCCCTCCGGCACGGTTTCCGCCGAAAATATCGAACTCGCGGTCGGCGCCGTTCGTTACACGATCAAAAGCATGGAGCTCTCGGGCACGAGCCTGACCAAGGCCGATCTCGATTCGATTTTCGATCCGGGGAGCACGCTCTCCCTCGCCGATC
>DATFNQ010000076.1:0-12960 GCA_035266305.1 Methylovirgula sp. | reverse complement strand
ACCCGGCAAAGCTGCCCGAGCATCTCGTCCTGTCGCACGACAAATCCTGCAACCTATCCTGCCCATCCTGCCGAAGCAGCATTTACATCGCCAACTCGCGCAAGCAGGCGCAACTGGATCGCCTCACGGAGCAAACCCTGGTCCCGCTCATGCGGGAAGCCAAGTCGGTGATGATCACGGGATCCGGCGATCCGTTTGGCAGCAAGCATTTCCGCAACCTCATCAAGCGCCTGAACGGCGGCGATTTTCCTCAACTGAGATTGGAATTGATCAGCAATGGCCAGCTGTTGGATCAAAGGGCCTGGAGCGAATTGAATCTGGACGGGCGGGTGCGATACGTCCAGATCTCGATCGACGCGGCGAAGGCCTCAACCTACGCCATCGTGCGCCGCGGCGGCGATTTTGGGCGGCTGCTCAAGAATCTTGGTTTTCTCCGAGATCTGCGGAGATCTGGGGGGATCGAGACTCTCGAGTTTTCGATGGTCGTGCAATCCCTCAATTTCCGAGAGATGCCGGCCTTCGTGAAGCTCGGAGAGGAATTTTCCGCCGATACGATTACGTTCAACATGATCAGGCAGCGCGACATTTTCAGTCGAGAAGAACATATCGCCGCCTTTATCGGCAGTCCCAATCATCCGGAATATGACTCGTTTGTGGAGACGTTGAAGGCGCCTGAATTGTCGCAACCCAACGTGCAGATCGGCAATGTGCTGGAATATGTGAAACGCGCGCAGGCGGGCGTGGCGGTTTGAAGGCCTGGCCGACCTCTGCGGGCACCAGAGTGCAGCGATATCACGCCTTACCTGTGCCGCGCGGAGCCGGCGAGGGGCTCATGCCTTCATGCGCGCCGCGGCCTGGCGCGCATATTGGTGCCAGAGGCCGTCGAAAATCCGCCGCCGCGGCAATCCGATGAGGCCCGGCCAATGGCAGAAATAGATGCGCCTGCCGCCGGCGTCGAGCGGACCGTCCGGCGCGAAGATCACTTTTTCGGCCTTGTAGAAACTTTCGCCCGAGGCGCCTGAAACGCAATCCGGCAAGGGAGCGACCTTCAACCCGCGCCGATGCACCACGAAATTCGTGAGCGGTTGCGCGAACAATCCGCCGCGCTGGCGCACTTCATGGAAGATCCTCTCATCCTTGGCGATCACGTTATAGAAGTCCTGCAAAGACAGAACGTGCCGCGAGGTCACGAAGAAGCCGTCGTTGAACGAAAAGGCGGCGCGCAGGAAATCATAATTCCTGTGCCTTGAATTGTAGATATAATCGAGGCAGCGGCAGGCGACCAGGAAATCCGTCGTTCCGGCGCCGACGTGGCCGAGGACATCGCTGAAATCCCGCAGCATGATCGTGTCGACGTCGAGATAGATGACCTCGTCGAGCGGCAGCGCGAGCGCAAGGAGCTTGCGCAACCGGCGGCGATGGCCCGGATTGAACGGGTAGAGGCGCTTGGCGAGCGCGTCCAATTCCGCGCTGTCGAGGGACGCGATCTCAACGCCGAAAACGGCGGCGGCTCTGCGCGTCCGCGATATGTTGTCGTCATAAGGAATGAGATAGAGCGGAATTGCCGCGTTCGTCGCGATATAGCTCTCCAGAAAAGGCAACAGCCAATCGATGACGCGATCATTGGCGATGATGGCTATTCCGTATTTCTTCGGAGCTGTCGCAGTTTCCGGCATGAAACCCATGATCGACGATGTTCGATGATCCGTAGCGCTTTAGAGCAGGAAAGACCTTGATGGCTGCATGATCTCATGCGCAAGCCTGCAATTCTTCGGAACCGTGCTCAGAGCTTCGCCTGCCAATCAGCAGAGTTTCGCCTCTGAATCAAGATTGCGGGATCGCGTGCGGCAACATGTCGGCGCCCGATCGATTGAAATGGCCGTCGCGGTCGGAGCTGGTGAATTGAGCGAAGTTAAGCGAGCTGCTTGTAGCGACCGGGCTGCGTCGGATCAAGCAAAATTGCGCCCGACAAGGAAGGCCTCGCGCATTTCTCGGCAAAGCGAAAGGATCATGCGATAGCCGAATAATCCAGCGCCATCGCCGAGCCGGCGGTTTGCTTCGCCGCCTGCATTCCCCCTCTTTGCGCTCGGAGCAGAAACGAGACGGCGCGCGGCGCCGAGCGCCTCTTCGCGGGGCAGAGAACAGCTCGGGAGCGAATCGAGCCTTGGATCAGCCTAATTCAAGAGTAGCGCCGGCTTGATTTTCGGCACCGGGTCAGCGCCGCGGAGCGGGGGTGAATCGGTCGCGGCGAAGAGCGGCGCCCCGGCACGCAGCAGGACGGCGATTTGCCGTTGCCGCGTGTCAGCTCGCGGCCTTAAAGCGCGGTTGCGGGTGGCCGAGAAAATTATAAGCGCCGATGTGGGTGAGCTTGCCTTCGGCGTCGAGCCAGATCTTGCCGCCCAGGTCGCGCCACTTCTGGCAGAAGCCGAAATCCTCGCTGACATAGGTCTTGGTTTCGGGATCGATCAGACATTCGAAGAGCGCGTAACTCTCCCCGCCCTTGGCATTGCTATAGGCATGCACGCCGGCGTAGCGGGTTTCCGGATAGGCCTCGATCATCCGCTCGATGACTTGCCGCTTGAGCATCAGGAAGCCGCCGCCGCAATAAATCCCGGTGGCGAAACGGCCCTCGCGCTGCAGCTCGTTGCCGGTGCACAAAGTGCCGACGTAGAGCAGTGGCGCGCTCTCGAAACTCTCGCCGCCCGTCAGGCGCTTGAGCGCCGCGTTGCTCCAGTCGATTACCTTCAACGGATAGATGCCGGCGACGAAATCCTGATCGAAGGCAAGCATCTCATGCACCTAGCGCGGATTGAATGAGATGTCCGCGTCGATGAACATCAGATGGGTCGCCGGCGTGCTCAGAAACTGCGCCACGAGCGTGTTGCGGCTGCGGGTGATGAGCGAATCATGGCCGAGCAGGGCGAGCATGGCGTCGAAGCCGGCTTGGCCGGCATATTGGATGAGACTGATGACGGATTGCATGTAGTGCTGGGAAACGAGACCGCCGAAGCAGGGCGTCGCGATGAAGATCATCGGCCTTTCTGCGTTTTGCGTCATGGGCATCCTCGAGAGCCAGGAGAATCCGCCAGAGAATCGCAATCCTGCGGAGGCTGCCGAGGAAAGGCAATGCGGCAGGCGCTTTGCCGGACACGTCAGGACAGTTTCGGGTCAGCCTGGGGCTTGAATCTGGTTTTGCTGATGGGCGCGGCTTGATTCAGCCGGCAATGCGCAGTCCCGGCGACGCCGTATCGCGGCGGCGCAGCTCGGCCTCGCGGCGAACGATATAATCGCGCGTGAGAGGCACCGCGTCGATCTTCTTGGCAAGCTGGATCTGGAACACCACCTGGCCGAGGAATCTGAATCCGCACTCGGCGCCGGCGAGATAATATTCCCACATCCGGCAGAAGCGTTCGTCGTAGAGCGCGGCGGCCTCCGCGCGGCGTGCCAGGAAGCGCTCGCGCCAACCCCTCAGCGTCTCGGCATAATGGAGCCGCAGGACTTCGATGTCGGTGACCAGGAGCCCGGCTCTTTCGATCGACGGCATGATCTCGGACAGCGAGGGAATATAGCCGCCGGGGAATATATATTTGGCGGTCCAGGGATCGGGCGGCTGCGGCGCACATTCCGTGCCGATCGTATGGATGAGCGCTATGCCGTCGGCGGCGAGCAATTTCGCGATCTGCCGGAAATAGGCGTCGTAATAGCGCAGGCCGACGTGTTCGAACATTCCGACCGACACGATCCTGTCGAACCTTTCGTCGATCTCGCGATAATCCTGAAGCCGAAAATTGAGCAGACTGGACTGCGATGCCTCGGCCGCGCGTTGGCGCGCGAGGGCGAGCTGTTCCCGCGATAGAGTGATGCCCGTGACCTTGGCGCCGCAGATGCGGGCGAGATAGAGCGCCATGCCGCCCCAGCCGCAGCCGATGTCGAGCACGCGGTCACCCGGCTCGACGAGCAGCTTTGCCGCAATGTGACGTCTTTTGGCGAGCTGCGCCTCGTCGAGGCTGGCGGACGGATGTTCGAAATAGGCGCAGGAATATTGTCGATCGCCGTCGAGGAAAAGCTCGTAGAGCCGGCTGTCGAGATCGTAATGATGCGCGGCATTGCGCCGGGCGCGGACGAGGTTGTTGCGCTTGCGCAGGCCGCTGAAAGCGGAGCGAAGCCGATCCGCGGCGGCAAGCCAGAAGAAGTGACGAAGGCGCGGCACATTGAGAGACGCGATGGCGAGAACGTCATAGATGCTGCCGCGTTCGACTGTGACGCGCCCGTCCATGTAGAGCTCGCCGAAACGCAGGCCGGGATCGAACATCAGCGCCCATTGCGCTCCTTTATCCAAGAAGCGGAGGTGGACATCCTCACCGGAGCCGTCGCCAACGCGGAATCGTTGGCCCGATGCGGTCTCGATCTCCATCGAGCCGGATTTGATCAGGCCGGAAAGAAAGCTGCGAAAGGCTCTGTCCATCTCTCCACCTCGCCAGCCGGCACAGGATAGCGCGCCTTCGACAAAAAGTGAATCCGGTTGGAGCCGAGCGCTGGGCCAAATCGCCATCTCGAGGCCGACGGTTGCAGCGCAGCACGATGGTTTCACAGGAACCTTCGGCCGCTTTGCGACTTTCGCCGGCTGGGGAGCCTCGATTCCTGCAACAGCTGTGGCGACGTTTGGTTCATTGCAAGCCGCAGCATCCGAGCGTAGTTGGCGCAGCTTGCCAATGCCGTAACGGCATCGATCAGGAACCAGGTACTGTCCAGCCCTGATCGACATTGAGACAATTGCCGCGGCGCATCATGCCGCGGCCGAGCTGAAATCAGAAGAGAGCAGGATCGATTGCGCCGAAAACGATTCTGCTCTCAATTCTTAAGCATTTGCCGCCCATCATGCTCTGAGGCGGCTCTCAGACGCGAAAATAGTCCCGATACCAGCCGATGAAGGCGGGAACGCCCTCGCGCACCGAGGTCGAGGGACGATAGCCGGTCAAATGGAACAAGAGATCCGTGTTCGCGAAGGTCACCGGCACATCGCCGATCTGCATGGGCATGGGATTGCGGCGCGCCTTGCGCCCCACGCTGGCTTCGATGGCGGCGACGAAATCTTCGAGTTCGACCGGCTTTCCCGCCCCGATGTTGACGACGCGCCAAGGCGCCTGGCGGGCCAGACTGTCGCCGGGAAGCGGTCGTTGCCGATCCGCCGCCATTGGTGGAATGATGGGCGTAAGCCTCGCCACCGCCTCGACGAGATCATCGATGAAGGTGAAGTCGCGACGCATTTTGCCGAAGTTGTAGAGGTCGATTGGCCGATCGGCGAAGATCGCGGCGGCGAACTTAATGGGCGCCATGTCGGGTCGGCCCCATGGCCCATAGACCGTGAAGAAACGCAGCATGGTGATGGGGATTTTGAAGAGATAACTATAGGCATGCCCCATCTCCTCGGTGGCTTTCTTGGTCGCCGCATAAAGCGTCAGGGGATGATCGGCGCGGTCGGTCTCGAAGAACGGCACCGCCGGATTTGCCCCATAGACTGAGGACGTCGAGGCGAGAAGCGCGTGGCGCGGCGGCCTTGGCCGCATGACTTCGAGCAAATTGTAGGTGCCGACGATATTGGCATCGATATAGGCGCGGGGATTTTCGAGGCTGTAGTGCACGCCGGCCTGGGCGGCGAAATGATAGACGACATCGAAACCCTCGCCATAGACCTGTTGCAGAGCGTCGAAATCCTCAAGCAGGAAGCGATGGCCGGTAAACCCACCATCTTGCTCGAGCCTCGCTTGGCGCGCCTCCTTCAGAGACAGATCGTAGTAAGGCGTGAAGCCGTCGATGCCGACCACTTCGTCGCCGGCTTCGAGCAGTCGCCGCGCGAGATGGAAACCGATAAATCCGGCCGAACCGGTGACGAGGGCGCGCATCCGTGATGAACTCCAGGCAGCTTCATCGAAAATTGCAGTCGAGAGGCTATGCCGCAGAATTGATTTGGCGCAAAGTCCAACCTCTGGGAGCGCCTTAATAAATATCCGCCGCAGGTGAGCGCGGCGTCATGTCATGGTTGGAGGAATATCATGCGGCGCGTCGTTAGAACTTTAGCCGCCATTGTCTTTGCCTTAGGGCTCTTTGGTGCAGATGCGGTATTCGCCTTCGGCGGCGGCCATAGCGGTGGGCACGCCGGGTTTGGAGGCGGCGGCTGGGGCGGCGGCTGGCACGGTGGATGGCACGGTGGTTGGGGCGGATGGGGCGGCGGATTAGGGTGGGGCTACTGGGGCTACCCCTATTACTACGACTACGGCTATCCCTATGATTACGGATATGGCTATCCGTATGGCTACGGCTATCCGCAGACGGCGGCGCCGACAGTCAGCCCTTATTGCGCGACGCAGACGCAAGTTTGCGTGCTGCGCCAGCCGCGCGATATCGGGTCGGGATGCTCATGCAGGGGCGCAAGCGGGGTGATTTCGGCCGCTCCGCCGCAATAGCGGAGGGGGAATCTCCCTCTTAAGTTGTTCATAACCCGGGCTGTCTCCAATCGCCCAGGCGAAAGCGGCGCTTTTGCCGAGCCTGAGACCATCTGCCACTTGCGAGCGCTTCTAAATTGGGCAAAAACCCTAACGGGAAGAATGAGGGCGGTTCAGGCAAGACTGGTTTTTGGCCAAGCGCGCTCTAGCTGAGTGGCCGAGAGCATCATCAAAGGCGAACCGGTTGCGCTTTCGCCTGAAAGCTGTCACTGCCGATTGTCGAGGGACCGGGTTCGTCATGGATTATCGAAAGCATTTCGAAGCCGCGTTGAGCCGCTTGGAAGCCGAACGGCGCTACCGCGTCTTCGTCGACATCGAACGCGATCCTGCGCGGTTTCCTCATGCCAAACGGCACCTCTCCACGGGCGCGATCGAAGAGGTCATCGTCTGGTGCTCGAACGATTACCTCGGTATGGGCCTTCACCCCGAGGTCATCGCGGCGATGTGCGAAGCGGCGGCCCGGCATGGCGTCGGCGCCGGCGGCACGCGCAATATCGCCGGCACCAATCATCCGCTCGTCGCGCTCGAAGCCGAACTCGCCGATCTCCACGCCAAGGAAGGCGCGCTTGTCTTCACCTCGGGCTGGATCTCCAATCTCGCCGCGATCGCGACGATCGGATCACTCCTGCCCAATTGCCTGATCCTGTCGGATGCGTTCAACCACAATTCGATGATCGAGGGCATCAAGCGCTCCGGCGCAAGGAAGCAGATCTTCCGCCACAACGATCTCGGCCACCTCGAAGAGCTGCTGAAGGCGGCGCCCCGCGATGCGCCCAAGCTCATCGTTTTCGAAAGCCTCTATTCCATGCATGGCGATATCGCGCCGATCGGCAAGATCGCCGATCTCGCCGAGCGCTACGATGCCATGACCTATCTCGACGAGGTTCATGCGGTCGGCCTCTATGGTCCGCGCGGCGGCGGTATCGCCGAACGCGACGGTGTCATGCAGCGAATCGATGTGATCGAAGGAACCTTGGCCAAGGGCTTCGGGGCGCTCGGCGGCTATGTCGCCGCCGATTCGGCGGTCATCGACGCGGTGCGTTCTTACGCGGCTTCCTTCATCTTCACCACCGCCCTGCCGCCGGCCATCGCCGCCGCGGCCAAAACCGCGGTGCGCCTGTTGAAGGACAGGGAAGACCTGCGCGCCCTTCATCAGCGCCAGGCGCTGCTCACCGAGCATGCGCTCTCGGCCGCCGGCCTTCCGGTGATGGCCAATCCCTCGCATATCGTGCCGGTGCTCGTCGGCGACGCGGAGCGCTGCAAGAAGGCGACCGACATGCTGCTCGATCGGCACGGCATCTATATTCAGCCGATCAATTATCCGACCGTCGCGCGCGGCTCCGAGCGGCTGCGCATCACGCCGACGCCGCTGCATACGGACGCCCATATCGCCCATCTCGTCGAGGCGCTCGTCGACGTCTGGAAGAGCCTCAAGCTGCCGTTAGCTCCGGCCAATGTCGTCACCTTCCGCCGCGAGAAAGAGGACGCGCGCTGCACCTTCCCGGACTTCAAGAAGGCGGCCGAGTAACGGCGCGCTTCCGGGCATCGCCGCCGTCATTGCTTCGCTTCGCTCGCAATGACGGCAGCCGCACGGGTTCTCGCCGGCGACTTGAGCGTTTTCGCCCTGTTCCAGCCCCCGCTTCGCGCCGCGCCGGTCTTGTTCTGTCTCGAACGCGACATATTTCCCGATCCAAGGCCGTTTATTGCGCGCCACGGAAATTGTGGTAATTTCCGGAGTCCTTAAGAAGGGTGCATCGCTGATGTCGAATTCTGAGCCGATCTCGATGGCGCCGATGGCCTCGCAGATCCGTCCGCTTTTGGAGAAGTATGGTCTGCGCGCGACGCGCCAGCGTCTCGGGCTCGCCAATTTGCTCTTCAGCAAGGGCGACCGGCATGTCACGGCCGACGCGCTCGCGGCCGAGGCGCATGCCGCGCGCATGTTCGCCTCGCTCGCCACCGTCTACAACGTGCTCAACCTTTTTGCCGAGGTCGGGCTGGTGCGCAGCTTCACCGTCGAGGGCGGTAAGACGATCTTCGACACCAACACCACTGACCATTCTCATTTCTATTTCGAGGACACCGGCGCGATCGCGGATATCGTGACCAAGGGCGGAAAATTCGCCGATCATTTCGAGCCGCCTCCCGGCTATGAGATCGCCAAAGTGGACGTGGTTGTGCGCCTGCAGCGCAAAAAGGACAAAGCCGTGGACGGCGCCGCGCGCGTCATAAGGTAGGCGCCGGCACGGGAGGGATACGCTGAAAGGGCTGAAACGCGTTTTTATCGCCGGGGCAATCGCTGCCGCGTCCTTTATGCCGGTGCAAGCGGCGCAATTGCCGACGCGGGTCGGCGCCTGCGTGGCAACCACGATCAAATCCGTCGAGACGCGCCTGGTGGATGGATCGACCGACCAGCCGATCCCAGGTTCGGGCAGCGCCGTGAGTTTTGTGAACGGCGGCTATCAAGTCTCTTACGACACGGTGCCGGCGGTCGAAAATTCGCGGAGCGGCGATCCAGTGCGCATGTGTCTCGTGAGCATTCCGAAAGGCTGCCCCAAGGGCGATGATCGCGGCAAGGTCTATAAGACGACCAATCTGCGCACGCATCAATCCTGGAGCTTGCCCGACGCGGAGCATATGTGCGGCGGCGCATAGAGAACGACATCATTCAATCTAGCGATGGCCAGCGCGCCGTAGCGCCCGGCCGAGCAAAAGCGCGGCTTTGGCATTGAGCGCTTTGATCTCGCCGCCGAAGCCGAACCAGCGCCGCGGGTTCTTGCGCTCGACCTCCAAGAGATGTTCGGCGATCGCGACGAGCGTCTTGGGCCTGGCCGCGGCAAGCCCCGGATAGAGATTTTCAAGCGCCATCGGCCGGCGCGCATAGTCTCGCGCCCGGCATTTGACCATATGCGCGGCGGTGCGGCGGGCCTGGGCGTCGAGCGCATAGGCGGCGTCATGCGGTTCGGGAGGCATGGGCATCTCCGAAAGATCGGGGATGCCTTCATAGCAGGTAATATTACCTATAAAGGTAATATTACCGTACAAGAGTCAGCTTCGTGGTTGACCGATCCGCTGCCACTGGTCGGCGCGCACAACCGCCTGGATGGGCGCCGCCCAGGCGATCTGGACGCCGCGGATGGGCGCCGCATTGTGGCTTTCGAGGTCGTAAGTGCCGGCGGCGGCGCCGCGCCGCACGCGCTTCAGATAGCGCCGGCCGTCGCGGGTGCGCACCGCCGCCTCGCGGCCGACCACTCTTTCGGCCTCCTCGCTGTGCCGCCGGCAGATGATCACGTCGCCCGAATCATAGCGCGGCCACATGCTCTCGCCTTCCACCTCGAAGGCGATCGAATCCTCCGGGATCGAGAAGGGGACGGTGATCTCGAACAGGCCTTCCGCCGGAATTTGCTCGAATTCCGGGATGATCTCGGCGCCGGCACCGATTCTTCCGACCACTTTTATGAGATTGCCGGGTTCGGGCCCGCCCATGCCCTCGAGCAGCCAGGCGCCCGTCGTCTTCAGGACCGGCGCGAGCGCGATCAAGGTTTCGGTGGTGATACCGCGCCGGTCGCCGTTCTTCACCGCCCGGCGCAGATTGCGGATCGCATCCGGCTTCTTTGCGGCAAGCGAAGCGGCATGCGCCGACATGCCGAGTGCCTTCAGCCGGCTTTCCACCCGAGCGAGGACATCTTCCAATTCCATATCGGTAGTTTGACCGATTCCGGGATCCATGCATTGAGTAATTTTACCTAGACATTGAGGTAGGATTACCTGATAGCCCGTCTGTTAATCGCAGGGGAGCAAAAATGTCGAAACCCAAGACTGCTTGGACGACCGAGCGCGTCGCGCGGCTCCGCTTTCTGGTCGGACAGGGATTTGCCGCCAAACGCATTGCCGAAGACCCGATGATCGCCTCGACGCCGAACAATGTGCATCGCCAGGCGCAGCGCTTCGGCCTGGCTTTTCGCGACTCGAAGCCGACCATCTTGCGCCTGCCGCACGACGCCGCCGCCCGCTACGACGCGGCCGCCGAAAAGCGCGGGCTCACCCGCGAGGCCGTCATCCGGCTCCTGCCGCTCATCGCCGGCGCCGAGCCAAATCTCCTCGAGAACATCCTCGACGACGGGGCGTGAGCAGTGGACGACTCGAAGATCAATGCGCTCGATCGGCCCTATGACGAGGCGCGCGAGCAAATCCCGCCGCGCTGGGAGCCGGAACATGTCGGCCGGCGGCTGGTGAAAGCCTTCACCACGCTCGATCGCCTACCACGGCTACGTGGGCCGCGCGAGCCCGGCGGGCATTGGCCGCAGCATGGGGTAGAATGGGCCGACCGCCTGGCGCAGGCCGAGCTCTTCGATGCCGAGCGGCGCACGCGCGAGGCGGCGCAGAACTTTACGATCCTGCGCCCGACCTCGACTGAGATCGCCGAGATCGAAAAGGCCTTCGACTGGCTGCGCGAATTGCGCGGCGTCGATTCCGGCATGGCGCTCGTCGCGAGCCTCTGGGCTTTGTGCGCAGCGAGGCACAGATCGGTACGCCGGCTCTGCGCGCAGAAACATTGGGCGCCCTACACATTCTATCGCAAGCGCCCCAAGGCGCTGGCCTATCTCGCCGATGCGCTCAACGCGCGCAATGTGGCGGTGTTTTGAGAGCAGGAACATGAACCCCATCCGGCAGCGTCGCTTCGCGGCGCTGCCACCTTCCCCTTCAGGGGAAGGATGAGCCGCTTCACCGTCACTGCCGAATGCGCCACGCGCGCAGCGCTGATCCCTCCCCTCGCAGAGGGGAGGGTGGCCGCCATAGGGCGTCGCTTGCGACGCCCGTCGCAAGCGACGGGCTAATGGCGCCCGGGTGGGGTCCTTCTCCCGCTTGCGAGAAGGAGAGCGAGGCCTCAACACGCTCGCCTCGCCCATGTGCGAATCCGCAAAACAGCGTGCCGCCGCCCGCTTGACCTTGCGATCATTTGCGATGGATAACGCGCGCATCGACAGCGCCCATGCTGCGCGCTGCGCTCTTCCCGCATAATCTTGCCGAGCTAACGCTCCCAGTTTTCCGGGGCCGTGCAGCGAAGGGCTGTAGGCCCGGAGCGGAACGGAACCCGGAATCCAGCGCAAGACGTTCGCGAGGCGCCCTTACTAAAAAAGAGTCAGCGTTGCGCTTCGCGCAACTCACGCCACGCTGGACCCCGGATCGCATTCCGCTTCGCTTCATGCGTCCGGGGAAGTGGCCGCGGTCTTCGCCGCATCGTTGTGCGAATCCGCAGAATCGCGCGTCGCCGCCGGCTTGACCTTGCGATCATTTGCGATGCATATCACGCGCATCGACAGCGCCGCATCTGCGCCCGCTGCACCGACCGTTTCGAAAGGCCATCGCGTTTGCGGTGGCCTTTTGCTTTGGCCGCACCATCCTTGCGGCGTCCGCCGCAGGGGAACTCGCATGGTGTCGTTCAGCCCGGGGCAGGAGAGCGCGCGCCTCCTCCTCGAAGGGCCGCAGCGCTACACCTGCCTCGCCGGCGGCACCCGCTCGGGCAAGACCTTTCTGATCATCCGCGCCATCGTCGCGCGCGGGCTCGCCGCGTCCGAGTCGCGCCATGCGATCCTGCGCTTCCACGCCAATGCGGCGCGCGCCTCGATCTCGCTCGATACTCTGCCGCATGTGATGCGCCTCTGCTTTCCGCGCGTCGCGCTGAAAGAGCATCGGCAGGACGGATTCTTCGAATTGCCGAACGGCGCGCGGATCTGGGTCGGCGGCCTCGACGACAAGGAGAGAGTCGAAAAAATCCTCGGGCTCGAATATGATGAGCTTCCTCGCAGAGCCCAAAGGCTACACGCCCGCGGAATTCGCGGTTTTCGTCGAGAGCCTCGAATGGAACGGCTGGCGGCCCAAGTTCGTTACGCTTCACAATACCGGGGTTCCAACCCTTGCGGAGTGGCTCGATTCGGGCCATGCGGCTAAACAGCGCATCGAGGGCCAGAGGCATTATGAGCGCGACATTCTGCACTGGCATTCGGGGGTTCGCCTCTTCGTGGCACCAAACTTGATATGGAATCTTTGCGACCTGAGGGAAGCGGGTGTTTCCGTCTCGTGCTGGAATCATCTCACGTTGGGTATCGAGATGATCGGGGACTTTGCGACGGAGGCGTTCGACGCCGGCCCCGGAGCACAGGTCCGCGACAATGCGGTCGCCGTCATGGCGGTCCTGCATCACAGGCTCGGATTGCGGCCGGATCAATATCGGGTTGGCGTGAGTGGGCTGCACTTCCACAAGGAATGTAGCCGGGATCACCATGATTGTCCGGGGAGAAACGTGGTCAAGGCCGACGTCGTCGCACGCGTTCTGGCGAAGATGGATGCGTTCTCAAGCGCCGCCGCTTCGCCGGGAGCAGATCATCCAGCAGCGGAGAGATGAATTCATGCGCAGAACAATAATAATGGCTGGACTCGTTGCGAGCGGCATTCCGCT
>DATFNQ010000075.1:0-2169 GCA_035266305.1 Methylovirgula sp. | reverse complement strand
CGGCACCGTATGCGGCATTATGATATCGTTCCGTTCGATTGCGGAGTCGAAGAACACGTCGCTCGCGGTCGTCGCGCCGGGCATAGCCCAGGCGCTGTTTGCGACCGCCATCGGCCTTTTCGCGGCGATCCCGGCCCTCATCGCCTACAACAAGCTGCAGGGGGACGTGGCGAAGAAGCAAGCGCGCCTCGAAGGGTTCGCCGATGAGTTTTCCTCGATCCTGTCGCGCCAGATCGATCAGCACGGCGCCCGCGATCGGGCGGCGTAAAGTGAGCGGAGTCTACCTTCTCCCTGAGGGAGAAGGTGCCCCGCGGAGCGGGGCGGATGAGGGGTTACGGTGCTTCCGAATTGCAAGATTGTAACCCCTCACCCGGCCGGCTCCGCCGGCCACCCTCTCCCACAGGGAGAGGGTCACTGTGGCAAAGGAGAATGATTCAATGGGCATGAGCACATCGCAAACCCGCGCCGGCGGCCGCCATCGCCGCGGTGTGCCTCGCTACAAGGCTATGTGCGATATCAACATGACGCCGTTCATCGACGTGGTGCTCGTCATGTTGATCATCTTCATGGTCGCCGCGCCGCTGCTCGCGACCGGCGTGCCGATCGACCTGCCGCATACCAAGGCCTCGGCGCTCAATATCGAGCAAAAGCCGCTGTCGATCGCCATCGACGAAAAAGGTTCCGTCTATCTCATGGATGAGCCTGTGTCCGTCGAACAGCTCGCCGACAAGTTGAAGGATGCCGCGCATGACGGGTTCGATCAGCGCATCTATGTGCGCGGCGCCGACCAGGTGAACTACGGCAAGATCGCCGAGGTCATGTCGATCATCACCACCGCCGGCTATAAGAAGGTCGCTCTCGTTACCGAGCCGAGCAAGAATTGAGCTTTGATGGACGCATCGGGAAAGCCCGGTTACATCGTCTCGAGCGCCGCGCATGCGGCCTTGCTCGTGCTGGCTCTCTTGTCATTTTCGCGCACTCCCAAGTTCGAGGATGCGCAGGAGACGATTCCGATCGAAATGGTGAGCATGCAGGATTTCAACCAGATCATCCACGGCGACAAGACGGCAAAGCAAGTCCAGCCGAAGCAAAGGGCCGACAAGATCGCCGATACTGTCGCAACCAAACCGCAGCCGCCCATCGCCGAAGCCAAGCGCGACGTGCCGACCCCGCCGCCGCCGTTGAAGCGGATCGCCGATCCGGGCGAGGCCGACAAGGTCGAACCGCCTAACCTGCCGGCGCAGACCGCGGCCGTGCCGCCGCCGCCGCACGCGGCTAAACCGGTGCCAGTCCCGCCGATCAAGGATCAAGACGCCGAGGCGGTCGAGCCCAAACCAGCGCCTTCGAAGGACGAGCCCAAAAAGGAAGCGAAGAAGCCGGAGCCGAAGCTCCAGTTCGACCAGATTGCCAAGCTGCTCGACGAAGATAAGCAGAAGCCCGAGCCGAAACCTCTCGACAAAGCGGCGGCGAAGCCGAAATCGGGCGACGACAGCCGAGATCCGCCGCGCAAGTTCAGTGCCGACGACATAGCGCGGCTGTTGAGCAAGGAGGCGCAGCAGCGCAAGGCGGCGACCGGCAAGGAGCTCCAGCAGATCGCCTCGCTCGGCTCGCCGACTGCGAGCGCCGAAAAAATGTCGCCGTCGCTGATCGCGCAAATGGAGGGCTGGTTCCAGGACCGGTTCCGCGGGTGCTGGATGCAGCCGATCACGCTGCCCCCCGGAGCCAAATATGTGCCGATGATCCGGGTGCCCCTGAACCTCGACGGATCGCTCGCCGCCGACCCGACTTTGCTCAATCCGCCGGACGATCCCGCCTGGCGGCCGCTCGCCGAGAGCGCCATGCGGGCGGTGCACGAATGCGATCCGCTCCCGGTTCCCGACATATTCAAGCCCTATTACGAGGAATGGAGGGACCGGGTCGTCCGGTTCAACGACGAAGACATGTAGCGCCGGCGACCTGGTCGTTGCGCGGCGCCCGCTTCGGCGCCCATCGCACTCTCGTCATCGCAGCAATCCAATCTGGGCCATTTTCGAACCAAGCGGACTGAAACCATGCTTATCACCCGCCGATCGGCCTCTGGGCTTATTCTCGGACTGGCCTCGAGCTTCGCATCCACCAGGCTCGCATTCGGGCAGCAGCGATACTTCGACGTGACGCCCGGCGGACAGT
>DATFNQ010000074.1:0-17405 GCA_035266305.1 Methylovirgula sp. | reverse complement strand
TCGCTGTCGATGGTGTATGACCGCGAGACGGGCAATATGCGGACCTTGCTCGTGAGCCCCTTCCCGCGCTGGTATCTCTTGACATGCAAGCTGCTCGCCGGCGCGGCGGTGGGCGTTCTTCAAGTTTATACCTATCTCGTGATCGCCTATTTCTGGGGTATTTCGCCGACCTCGCCCTGGGGCTATGTGACCGTCCTGCCGGCCCTCGTTCTCTCCGGACTCATGCTCGGCGCGCTCGGCATGGTTCTTTCTTCGTTGATCCGGCAATTGGAGAATTTCGCCGGGGTCATGAACTTCATCATCTTTCCGATGTTCTTCGCTTCCTCGGCGCTCTATCCGCTCTGGCAAGTTCAGGAAAAGAGTCCCTGGCTTGCCACGATCTGCTGGCTCAATCCTTTCACCTACGCGGTCGAGCTGCTCCGCTTCGCCTTCTACCAGCAGGTCGATTTACTGTCGCTGGCGGTCGTCTCCGGCTGCATGATTGTTTTCCTTGCCGGCGCGATCCTCGCGTATGATCCGGCGCGCGGCATGCTGATCCGCCGCGGCGGAGCCGCCGAATGAACCGTGCGAGCGAGCGCAGGGCGCCTTGCGCCGCCGCCGCGCGGCGGGGTGATCGGGCGCGCCAGCCCGGCGGCGGTCAACGCATGCCTAGGCGCGCCGATCTTCGTCGGAACGATCGCTCGTCCGGTTCCGCGCGGTGCCTATTTCTTGGAACCGTCCGCCTTGAATTGGGAGATATAGGCCCAGATGTTGTCGCGGTCGCTCTCCTTGGGAAGACCGGGGAAGAGCATCTTGGTGCCGGGAATGTCCGCCTGGGGATTTTCGATGTATTTCTTGAACGTCTGTTCGTTCCAGGTGATGCCGGAGTTCTTGTTGGCATCAGAGTAATCGTAGCCGGGGGCCGAACCGCTCTTGCGCCCGTCGATACCGTTGAGTTCCGGACCGACGAAATTCGCCGCGCCGGGACCGATCCGATGGCAGAGCTTGCAGGTGTGATTGAAGATCTGTTCTCCGGCGGCCGGATCGCCCGCCGCGAGCGCCGGCCCCGCCATCAGGGCGAGCATGCCGGCCGCAACCAAGACAATGCTTTTCTGATTCATGATTTGCTTCCCCTCTGCAATAGCGGCATCCGCTGCCTTCGCTCGTCCCGACGATCGGCGATATCGTTGTGCGCCCGACGATGTGTAGCCCGATCGGCGGATCCGAGACAATCCCCGCGACAGCGAAGCGGAACCCCGGAATAAGAGAAGTGCTTCATTTGCAAGTCGAGGTTGCGATGCGTCGAAATCCAGGCCGCGGAATTGCGGCGTTTTGCCTCGCCTTTCTCCTCATGTGCTGCGGCGAAGCACATGCTGCAGACGTTCTGCGCATTGCGGTGCAAAAGACCGGAACCTTCAGCTGGGAGCTCGCCGTGATCAAAGATCACGGGCTCGATAAAAAGGCCGGCCTCGATCTCCAGATCACCGAGCTCGGTTCGACCGATGCCGGCAAAATCGCCATCATGGGCGGCTCCGCGGACATCATCCTGTCCGATTGGCTCTGGGTTTCGCGCGAGCGCAGCTTAGGCGGCAAGCTCAAGTTCTATCCCTATTCGAGCACGCTCGGGGCGGTGATGGTGCCGCCGCACTCGCCAATCAACAGCCTCGCGGATCTCAAGGGCGAGAAGCTCGCTGTCGCTGGCGGCCCGCTCGACAAGAGCTGGCTGTTGCTGCAAGCGCTCGCCAAACGCTCCTCGATCGATCTCGAGTCGGAGTCGACGATCCTCTATGGCGCGCCGCCTCTGCTTTGGCAGGAGGCGCTGCAGAGGAGGAGCGATGCAACGCTCAATTTCTGGAACTACTGCGCCGATCTCGAACTGCACGGCTTCAGGCGCCTGATCGGCATCGATGAGGTCGAGAAGGAGCTTGGCGCGGCCGGCCCCGTGGCCATGATCGGCTACGTGTTCGACGAAACTTTCGCGGAACAGCATCGCGACGTGCTGCGCCGGTTTTTCGCGATGACCCACGAAGCGCAGGATATTCTGGCGCATTCCGATGCCGACTGGCAGAAGCTTGCGCCGCTGATCGGCGTCTCCGACCCGGCGGCGCTCGCCCTCTATCGCAAGCGCTATCTCGAAGGAATCGTGAAAAGGCCGATCGCGGCCGAAGAGGCGGACGCGCGCAAGCTTTATCTCGTGCTGGCGCAAGTGGGCGGCGCCAAGCTCGTCGGGCCGGCGACCGAACTCGATAGCGGAACTTTCTACAAAGAGGCGGCGGAAAACTGACGTGGCTTTGAGAATTCTATCGCTCCTCCTGCTGATCGCGATCTGGCAGGTGGCCTCGATGATCGCCGACAGCCGTCTTCTGCCGGCGCCGCTTGCCGTCGTCGCCGTCATCGTCAAGGAAGCGCAGTCGGGCGCGCTTTTCTTCAATCTCGGCACGACGCTCGCGCGGGTGGTCGTCTCCTTCGGCCTCGCGATGTTTTTCGGCACTTTGTTCGGCATCCTCATGGGCCGCAATGAGACGTTCGACCGGCTCGGCGACTCCTGGCTGGTGGTCCTCCTGAACCTGCCGGCGCTGGTCATCATCGTGCTTGCCTATATCTGGATGGGCCTGACCGACGCCGCCGCGATCCTCGCCGTCGCCCTCAACAAATTGCCGAATGCGACGGTGACGATAAGGGAGGGCGCGCGCGCCCTCGATTCGGGGCTCGAGGAAATGGCGACGGTCTTCGCCATGCCCTGGCGGACCAGGGTGAGGCACGTGCTGTTGCCGCAGCTCGCGCCCTATATCGCCGCCGCGACGCGCTCCGGCCTGTCGATCGTCTGGAAAATCGTCCTCGTTGTCGAACTTCTGGGCCGCTCGAACGGCGTCGGCTTCGAGATCGGCACGGCCTTCCAGCTTTTCGATGTCGCGCTCCTTCTCGCCTATGCGCTTCCCTTCGTCGGGATCATGCTCGTGATCGAGGCGTTCATCGTGCAACCCTTCGAGCAACATGTCTCCCGCTGGCGCCCAAAAGCAGCTTGATATCAAGATCGTACGCAAGGCGTTCCGCACCGCCTCGGGCGAGGTGCGCGAAGTGCTGCGCGATTTTTCGCTGTCGCTGGACGCCGGCAAGATCCACGCGCTGGTCGGGCCCTCCGGCTACGGCAAGACGACGTTGCTGCGCATCATCATCGGCCTCGACCACGATTTCGACGGCACGGTCGATCTTCCGCCTGAGACGCGGATCGGCATGGTGTTTCAAGAGCCGCGGCTTCTGCCCTGGCGCAGCGTGCTCGACAATCTGCGTCTCGCCGCGCCGCAGGCGAGAGAAGCGGATCTCTTAAGGATCGCCGCCGATCTCGGCATTGCGGAACATCTGCGCCATTTCCCAGGCGAATTGTCGCTCGGCCTCGCCCGCCGGGCCGCGCTTGCGCGGGCCTTCGCGATCAATCCGAACCTCCTCGTGCTCGACGAGCCCTTCGTCTCTCTCGACACGGCTTTGGCGATGCGCCTCGGCGACGAACTTGCGGGGCTGGTCGAGCGCACGAAGGTCACGACGCTGCTCGTGACCCACGACATAGACGAGGCGATCCGGCTTGCCGACCACATCATGCTGTTGAGCGGCCGGCCGGCCAAGATCGTCGGGGATTTCGATATCGCTTTCCCGCGCTCTGAGATGACAGCGGACTATGCGGCCAAGACCAAGGCCGAGATCGGCTCGATTTTGGCGGGAGCAATGGCGTGACTCTCCTGATCTTCGACTGCGACGGCGTGCTCGTCGACTCGGAAATGATCGCCCTCGATCTTCTCGCCAAGATGCTGACCGACCTGGGCTGCCCGATCGCCGTAGCCGAATGCCGCCTGCGTTTCATGGGCAAGAGCACGAGCGACGTGCTCGCCGATGTCGAGGGAATGCTCGGCCGCCCGGTCCCGGTGGAATTCGGCGACGGAATGAAGGCCCTGCTGTTCGAGCGGCTGCGCCGCGACCTGCAGCCTCTCCGGGACGTTCGCGACATCATCTCCGCGCTCCCTTATCAAGTTTGTGTCGCCTCTTCGTCGCAGCCCGAGCGCATCGCCCTGTCGCTTGAGGTGACCGGCCTCGCGCCTCTCTTCGAGGGGCGCGTCTTCAGCGCCGCCGAAGTGCGGCACGGCAAGCCGGCGCCGGATCTTTTTCTTCACGTCGCCGCGCGGCTCGGCGTTAAACCGGAGGAGGCGATCGTCGTCGAGGATTCGCCGGCCGGCATCACCGCCGCTCGGCGCGCCGGCATGCGGGCGATCGGCTTTGCCGGCGCAAGCCACGCCGATTCCGCCTTGGCCCGGATGCTCGTGTCGGCAGGTGCGCAGGACGTGCTCACCAAAATGGTCGATCTCCCCGCCGCGATCGAAAGACTTCGTGCCAAATCGATCGCCGCCGCGATGCACCCATGAAGCTCGTCCTCGTCGTCGCCGCCGCGCTCGTCGATGCAGATGGGCGGGTGCTGATCGCGCAGAGACCGCCGGGCAAACAGCTCGCCGGCCTCTGGGAATTCCCGGGCGGCAAGGTCGGTTGCGGCGAGCGGCCCGAGACGGCGCTGATCCGCGAGCTTGGCGAGGAACTTGGCATCACGGTTGAAGAGGCCTGCCTGGCGCCGCTCAGCTTCGCGAGCCACACGTATGAGGACTTCCATCTCCTGATGCCGCTCTACGTCTGTCGGCGTTGGCGCGGCGTGGTGCAAGCCGGCGAGGCGCAGGCGCTGAAATGGGTGAAGCCGCAAGAGCTGCGCGATTACCCGATGCCGCCGGCCGACGCGCCGCTCATTCCGGCGCTGATCGACCTTTTGGGGTGAGCTCCGCTTTCCCGACCGAAGCCAGGCTGCAGCTCATGATCCAAGCGCTTGTGCGTTCGCTCTGCCCCCGGATCTCCCGCTTGGGAAGTGGGGTCATCGCCCGAAGGGGTTGAACTGCCAGCCTTGCACCGTATCGGGATAATAATGGGCCGGCGCGTAGGCGAGCCCCGGGTAACCGCCGTAACCAGCCGGCGCCGCGGCATAATAGGTCCGGTGGTGGTGGCCACCCGCCCCGGCATAGAGCTGGCCGCGCGGCGGCGAGCCCGAAATGGTGATCACCGCGCCCTCGGCTTTGACCATCTTATACAACAACGCGGCGTTCGCAGGGTCGAGCCTGACGCAGCCGTGCGAAGCAGGGCGGCCGAGCGCGCCCGTCTCATAAGTGCCGTGGATCGCAAACCCGCCGGCGAAGAAGATTGAATGGGGCATCGGCGACATGTCGTATTTGCGCGAAATGCATGAGTTGCAGGCTATAGGGCCTGAACGTGCCGCGCGGCGTCACATAGCCGGCGCGCGCCGTCGAGACGGCCCAAGAAGAATAGCTGCCGGTCGAAGATGCGACATGCATGGTCTGGGTGGTGAGGTCGATGTCGATGCGCACCGTGGCCTCGGCCGGCGCGAGCCGGAAAAATCCGCAAAGCACAAGCAGAAGGCCAAGAAAATTGCGCATGCCCAACCCCAAACAGCGTTGAATGCTCCCGCTGACACCCAAAGATCTCATTCCCAGGGAATTGGGTAAACCGCAAAGTTTAAGTAAGGTTTATTATAAACTGATGATCTAACGTCGATTTATCGAATCCGTGACCGATCGGTCGGCGGCCGGGCATGGTTGACGAGAGGTAAATACTTGCCGCAATGCTGCAGCGAACTTCGAAAGCCAGGTTGGTAGGGATGCACCGCAGTATTTTGGTCATGATCGGTGCGGCGGTCCTTGCGGGGCTGGTTCTCAAGGCCGATGCGCAGGACATGGGCACGCTCGACCCCAAGCCGCTGCCGCCGCTCGCCCATCCCAACGATCCCTCGACTCCGGCGAAAGCTCTGTTCGGCCGCGTGGCGACGCCGGCCGGGGTCGCCACGCGCACCATCGGATTTTACGCGCGCGGCTGTCTTGCCGGCGGCGTCGCGCTGCCGGTCAATGGCCCCGACTGGCAGGTGATGCGCGTGTCGCGCAACCGCAATTGGGGCACGCCGCAGCTCATCGCCTTTCTCGAACGGTTCGCCAAGAAAGTGCCGAAGGTGAGCCATTGGCCCGGCATCCTGGTCGGCGACATGTCGCAACCGCGCGGCGGGCCGATGCTCACCGGTCATGCCTCGCATCAGATCGGCCTCGACGTCGATATCTGGCTGAAGCCGATGCCGAGCCGCACGCTCAGCCGCGAGGAGCGGGAGGAGATGATGTCGATCGACCTCGTGCGGCCGGACGGCCTCGACGTCGATCCCTCAGTTTGGACGCCGGATCATGTCGCCGTCATCAAGGCGGCGGCGCAGGATCCGGAGGTCCAGCGGATTTTCGTCAACGCGGCGATCAAGAAGGCGCTCTGCCGGGATGCGACGGGCGACCGTTCATGGCTCGCGAAAGTGCGGCCCTTCTTCGGCCACGAGTATCATTTCCACGTCCGCCTCGTCTGTCCGAAGGGCCAACCCGCCTGCGAGGGGCAAGATCCTGTGCCGCCCGGCGACGGCTGCGACAAGGCCTCTTTCGCCTATTGGTTTTCGGATGAGGTTTTGCATCCCCGCCCGAGCCTGGTGCCGGCAAAGCCGAGGCCCGTCCTGACGCTCGCCGATCTTCCGGCCGAATGCGGGACGATTCTGACGGCGAAATAGCCCAGCCCCCGTACCTCAACATCCAGCTAAGGGACTGTTGCGACGTGAACCAAATGGTTAATCCAAGCCTGCCAAATCCGCTGCTCGAAGCCTGGAGCGGCCCATTCGGCGTGCCGCCCTTCGCGGACGTAAAGCCGGAGCATTTCCGCCCGGCCTTCGATTGCGCCTTCGCCGCGCAGAGAGCCGAAATCGCCGCCATCACGGCCAATCCGGAACCAGCCGACTTCGCCAACACGATCGCCGCGCTCGAGCGTTCGGGCCGCGGCTTGACCCGCGTCTCATCCGTCTTCTTCAACCTTGCCGGCGCCGACACGAGCGAGGCGATCGAGGCGATCGAGCGCGACGTGGCGCCGCTCCTGGCCAGGCACTCTGCCGAGATCCATCTCGATCCGGCGCTCTTTTCGCGCATCGATTCCCTCTATCAGCGGCGCGACGCGCTCGGGCTCGACGTGGAACAGGCGCGCGTCCTGGAACGCCACCATCTTACGTTCCGCCGCGCCGGCGCCGGGCTTGCCGACGACATCCGAGTCCGTCTCACCGAGATCGGCGAGCGGCTGGCGGCGCTCGGCACGCAATTTTCCCAGAACGTGCTCGCAGACGAGAATTCCTTTGCTCTCGTGCTCGAAACCGCGGACGAGCTGGCCGGCCTGCCGGATTGGCTGACGAGCGCCGCGGCCGGGGAGGCGGCCCGACGTGGGTGCGAGGGCAAATATGCGATCACGCTGGCGCGCTCCAGCATCGAGCCCTTTCTTCAGATGTCGCAGCGGCGCGATCTGCGCGAGAAGATCTTCCGCGGCTTCGCTTCGCGCGGCGAGAGCGGCGGGGCGACCGACAATCGAGCGATCGCCGCCGAGATGGTGCGGCTTCGCGCCGAGCAGGCGCGGCATCTGGGCTATGAGAGCTTCGCGCATTTCCGGCTCGCCGATACGATGGCGAAGACGCCGGCGGCCGCGCAGGATCTCCTCGAACGCGTTTGGACTCTCGCCCGGGCCCGCGCCTTGCGCGAGGAGGCGGCGCTTCAGGAGCTCGCCGCGCAAGAGGGCGGCAATTTCGCCCTCGCCCCTTGGGACTGGCGCTATTACGCCGAGAAGCGCCGCAAGGCCGAGTTCGATTTCGACGAATCGGCCTTAATACCCTATCTGCCGCTCGACCGGATGATCGAGGCGGCCTTCTTCACCGCGCACAAGCTCTTCGGCCTCGATTTCGAAGAGCGTTTTGACATGCCGCTTTATCACGAGGATGCGCGTGCCTTCGCGGTCAGCGATGCGAGCGGCCGCCCGATCGGGCTCTTCATCGGCGATTATTACGTGAGGCCCTCGAAGCACGGCGGCGCCTGGATGGGCGCCTTGCGCGATCAGGAGAAGCTCGACGGCGAGGTTTTGCCGATCATCGTCAATGTCATGAATTTCACCAAGCCCGCGCCAGGCGAAGCCTGTCTGCTCAGCTTCGAGGACGCCCGCACTCTGTTCCACGAATTCGGCCATGCGCTGCATGGGCTGCTCTCGGACGTGACCTATCCCTCGCTCGCCGGCACCAACGTCCTGCGCGACTTCCTCGAGTTTCCCTCGCAGCTCTACGAGCATTGGCTGGAGCAGAAGGAGATCCTGCGCCGCTTCGCCCGCCATCACGAGACGGGGGAGCCCATGCCGGAGATGCTGCTCGAACGGCTCGTCGCGGCGCGGCAATTCAATCAGGGCTTTGCAACCGTGGAATATACGGCCTCGGCGCTCATCGACCTCGCGATCCATCAAAGCGCGGCGATGCCCGATCTCGACATCGGCGCTTTCGAGCGCACGATGCTCGCCGAGCTCGGCATGCCGCGCGCCATCGCCATGCGCCATCGGCTGCCGCATTTCCTTCACGTCTTCGCGGGCGATTCCTATTCGGCCGGCTATTATTCCTATCTCTGGTCTGAAGTTCTCGATGCCGACGGTTTCGCCGCCTTCAGCGAGGCGGGCGACATTTTCGATCGGGCGGCGGCCGACCGGCTGCGCGCGCATGTCTATGCGGCAGGCAATCGCGCCGATCCGGAATCCGCCTATCTTCGCTTCCGCGGCCGCCCCGCCTCGCCCGACGCCCTGCTGTTGAAGCGCGGGCTCATCGAAGCGTGAGGCTCGGTCCGAGGCCAAGAGAGTCACAGCCTTTCGAGCGTCAGGCGATCGGCTTCGCCCGCGTAATATTTTTGTAGCGCCTCGTTGAAGACGGCATTGCCGGAACTGGCCTCGGCGAAGAGAGTCATCGAAGAGCGAAATTTCAGATCGTCCGGCGCGGCGAAGATCTGCCGCGCCGTGCGGCCTTCGACGTTGTTGACGAGCATCGTGCATTCGACGAGCCGCGGCCCGAGAATCGGGTGGGCAAGATAGGCTTCGGCCTCGGCCAGCGAAGAGATCGCGAAGGCCCGCGCCATCGCGCTCGCGCCGAGGCCGGCGATCTGCGGAAAGACGAACCACATCCAATGGCTCTTCTTTTGACCGGCGCGCAGCTCTTTGCAAACTTGCGCATAGACCGGCGCTTGCGCTTCGACGAAGCGCTGGAGATTATGGGGATCGCCCATATCTAATCGCCGTTGTGCGTTCCCGACACTCGTCCGCCTTCCATCTTCGTAAATGGGACGAACGAGATGGGAGCGCCGCCGTAGATGTCGGATCGCGCCGTGGTGATCGCCCCGTCATCGCCGCGCGCCGTCAGGATCTTGAGGACATGTTGCGCGCCGGGCGGCCCGACCGGAATCACCATGATTCCGTCCGGCTTCAGCTGCTTCAAAAGCGGCGGCGGAACATGATCGATCCCGCAGGTGACGATGATTCTGTCGAACGGCGCGAACTCTTCCCAGCCATAATAGCCGTCGGCGTTCTTCGTATTGATCGATTTATATTCGATGTAGCCCTGCGCAATGAGATCGTCGTAGAGGCGGCGCGTCCGCGCCGCGAGCGCCGGAATGATCTCGATGGTGAACACGTGGCCGGTCAGATTGGACAAATAGGCGGAATGATATCCCGACCCCGTGCCGATCTCGAGCACCCTGGCGCCGGGGCCGACGTCGAGCGCGCTCGTCATCCTTGCGACCGTGTGCGGCCCGGTGATCGTCACCCCGAAGCCAATATCGAGATAGTGCCATACATAGGCTTGACCCAAATTGCGTGGCGTGACGAATTTTTCGCGCGGCGTCAGCAGAAAGCCGCGGATATTCTTCGCCCCCCAAATATCCTTATGGCTGAACAGGGCCTGGAGGCGATCCCAGCGTTGCGCCAGGAACGCAGGATCTTCGCCCCGATTGGCCTGCATCCATTTGACGAAATGATCCTGCGTGTCCGCCGGCGGCATCGCAATTTTGTCTGCGGGAAGCGGAACATTGGCCCAGCCTCTCTCGGGGATGAGCCCGAACGCACCTAATCCAACGAAGCCTGCAAGCAAATCTCGGCGACGCATGGCAGCCCCCTAATGAGGTCCTGTTCTCGCAAGAAAGATTCGAACCCCTTATTGCTACTATAGCAAGCTAGAGGGCGAGGATGATGCGCGGGTGGGTGCCAATAGCATAGGCTCGCTCAGGCCGCGATCACACATCACATTCAACCTCGCGACGAGAGCGGCGGGTCATAGGCGGACACACAGCTAGCGTTCTTTACGCACTCTACTTCCTTGCTGTCTGTCCGAGGGGCGCGCCTGCCTCGCTTCCAGGAAGAAGCGCATCATCTCTCGACTCGCATCCGGCCCGCGTGGATCGGTATATGAACCTCTATGGCTTCCGCCGGACCAGGCATGGCCCGCGCCATGCAAGATCCACTGCTCAAGAAGGGGTTCACCGGCCTCATTCGTCACAACCGTTCGCGTAAAAGCCATGCCCCTTGCAGACCGGCCGTGGCTCATATTCCCAATTGTGCTCGCGTCCGACTTGAACTGCTCGACGACCTGGTCGGCGTTCGTCGGGCTTACCGTCTTGTCGCCGCTGCCATGGAACACGATCGTCGGGATGGCTGATTTTGACGGCCTCACCTTCCCCTTCGGTGCGCTGCGCATCGCGGCGAATGCGGACGGCACGTCCTTAGCGGACCCGCACGCGAGGCCAGAGTGCACGCACACACCTTTATAGAGATCCGGGTATTCATGTGCCATGATCGCCGCGGCCGCCCCTCCGGCCGAAAGCCCCGCCACAAACACGCGTCCAGGATCGACGGAAAATTCGCGCATGATCCGACGCGTGATGCTGGCGATAAGCGACGGCTCGCCGCGTCCGCGTTGCTGATCGCTGGGCTTGAACCAATTCCAGCACTTGGAAGCGTTGGCCGCCTTCGTCTGCTCCGGATAGGCGACAAGAAACAGAAGCTCTTCTGCAAGCTCGTTCATTCGCGTCCCTGCAGCAAAGTCGTCGGGTGATTGTGTGCAACCATGCAGCATGACAACGAGGGGCAGCGGCTGCCCTTTGTAGCCGCTCGGAACGTAAAGCTTGTAGCGCATGGTTCCCGCGGCGTTCCTGATAGAGTGTGTGTTGAAGCTCGCTCCGCTCGGCAGAGGCTCGAGCACGCGTCTATCGACCGCTCCGGGCACAGGCCCATGCCATGCGTGCAGTTTCGCCATTGGGCCCAACGACCGCACCAATTCAGGCGCGGGGAGAGCGCTCAGGGTTTCGGGAGGTTCTGATGTGGGCGGCCCAAATGTCCGGGCAGTCCAAGCACTCTCGGCTGCGTGGTGTCGCACCATGTCGATCGTGGACCGAACAGCTTCGTGGCGATCGCGATCTGGTCGATCGGTGTGATCGGACCGGCGCCTGGGACTGGATATGCCGCACAGCCCTCTTTGCAGCATGGACGTTGCCTCCAGAAGCCGCCCCGCTCTGGTGAGACGCGTCACCTCGTTCATGTTGATGTCTGAAAGCGCATTCATGGGTGCTGTCCTCTAAGATGCGGAGCGAGGGCCTTGGGGTCTTTTTGAAGTGCGGGTTCAGGCAATGCGGTCGCTCAGAGCTGCCTTCACCGCCGGACTGGCATGCAGAGCGCCGAGCACGCGAATTGAGGAAATCGAAGCGCGCGCCAATTCCGGGGAAACGTCTTCGGCGATGCTGGCTAGACCCAGCACCTGGATTTTGAGGGTTTGGCCGGCAGCGGTGACCTCCTCAAGCTCTTCGCGCGTGATGTGACGCAATCCGAGGTCGAGCGCGTTGCGCGCGACTGACTTGCTCACGGCCTCGCTATGCCTTTCCAGCTGATTGCGAATGGCGGTGCGAATAAAATCGGTCCGATTGGAATAGAAGCCGTCGCGCACCATCAGATCGATATGGCCTAGATCCACAAAGCCCAGGTTGATCGTGATCTTTTCATTTTCAGGCGTTTTCGGGCCAAGCTTGACTGCCACTGGATACCATCCGCGTACCATCCACACAGATGGAACATAGAACTGTTCCTCGGATTGTCAAGCGGGACGAAGATCGGAGCAACAGGATGCGCGCGGCGCGGCGGCTCCGGCCAAATATGGCGCCGAGATCAAGATGCGGCGTCTGCTCGAATATCTCGCTGGGGCGCCTCGTGGCGTCCCCGCCATCGACGGCATCGCTCTTCGCGCCCGTCGCGACGATGCGCAGTGCCTCCGCCGGCAGGGGCGATGTGGCATCAGACACGGGACATCGGTCCTGGCAGTTCGTTCCAATCGAGACCGAGGTCGTCGGCGATTTGGCGCACGAGCCTCGGATCAAGCGCCTTCTTCGTGCCGATGTCGGGAAGAACAGCTTTCCGGTCTCCCCGGTGAACGGTCACATAGGCATGTCCATGGGCTTCGACAGTGTCCTTGCCGGCTTCGAAGCGGCAGCCGTGCTCGGCCAGCCATTTGCGAAGGTTGCGCTTTCCACGATTGCCTCCGTTGAATGGTTCTATAGGGCTCCAAAAGTAGGACACCGTCATGACTTGCATCAATCCGGAGGCCGAGATCGGGCGAAGGCAGACGAAGCTAAGCCGACTCGCCGACGTCGAGTTCGCCGCAATGCGCCAAGATGACGTTTCGCACCTGCTTCTGCAGGCGCAGGACCGCGGCGAAATCCATTCCCGAGGGTCTTATAGCTTCTTCGATCCGCAGGCTGATCGGCGCCCACCTCGGGAACCATTGCTCGGGGCGCAGCATCGTCCGCGTTCCGCGCAAGATACCGGGCAGGACCGGAATATCGGCTTCGGCCGCGACTTCAAAGGCGCCCAGATGGAAGCCGGAGAGGCCGGCTCTGCGGGTTAATGTGCCTTCCGGAAAGAACACGAGGGTGCGGCCCCGCTGCGCGGCAGAAATGATCGTCTCGATATCGGCGAGATTGCCCGTGATGTCGATGCGTTCCACGAAGAGGGCGCCGAGCCGTCGTAAGAACGGAATGATGAAAATTTGCCCGACAAATTGCTTCTTGGCGACGAAGCTGGGAGTACCTGGCAGACAGGCTGAAAGGATAATCACGTCCATATAGCTTGAATGATTGAACGCGAGCAGCGCTTTGCCGCCCGGGATGTGCTCGATGCCCTTCACCGAGACGGGAATACCGAGAGCCGCGAGCGCAACGCGGGCGATCAACCTCGCGGCCGCCCAGCGCAGCTCGAGCCGCGGCAGGATCATGGCGAGGATCCACGCCACGCCGTAACCAAGCCCGATGACAATCCACCACCAAAGCGCATAGAGTATCTCGCGCATGCGCGTAAAAAAGCGGAAGATTTGCGGCCCGAGCCCGGCGAGCCACAGACGCAGGACCTGCAGCCACAAGGCGCGCTGCGGCACGCCGATTCGACCGCTCTCATAAAGTTCGCGTGCAGCACTGCGGCGTATCTTGCCGCTTGATGTCTTGGGTACAGTTCTCGGCGGTGCCAGAACCACCTCGTCCGGCGACGTGCCACAGATGCTACTCGTCACCTCATGCACGCGCGCCTGAAGCCGCGCGCGAACCGCAGCATCGCACTCGCGCGTTTCCGCCACCACCACCAAGCGCTCCGTGCCGAAGACGCGGTCGGCAACGCCGAACACGGCCACGCCACCCTTGCGGATTCCTGGAATATCAGCGACGGCGTCCTCGATTTCCTGCGGATAGATGTGACGCGCGGCGCGGATGATGATGTCCTTGATCCGGCCGGTTATGTAAACCTCGCCGCCGGCCATATAGGCGCGGTCGCCACTATCGAGCCAGCCGTGACTGATGAGCGCTTTGGTCTTGGCCTCGGCGCGGAAATAGCCCGAGGTCGCCGAGGAGCCGCGAAATTTGAGCCGGCCTTCCTGTCTTTCCGCGACCTCGCGCCCGGCCGTATCGACGATTCTGATTTCATTTGCAGGCAGCGGCCGGCCGCAGGCGACGAGTTCGAGCGGATGCGGATCATCGGGTTTCGCCGGCTTGGCGATGCCGCGACCCATGAGCGCATTGCGATCGATCCGGTCGATCACCGGACCTCGGCCGAGGGGCGGAAAGGCCAGGCCGACGCCGTTTTCCGCCAGGCCATAGACTGGCATCATGGCTTCGGGGCGGAAGCCGTATGGCGCGAATCTTTCGCTAAAGCGGCGCAGCGTATGGACGGAAACGGGCTCGGCGCCATTCGCCACCGCGCGCAGCGAGCTGAGATCGAGACCGGCGAGATTGGCCGCATCGATCTTGGTGAGACATAGCTCAAAACCGAAATTGGGGGCGGCGCTCAGAGTCGCACGAAAGCGGTCGATCGCCCAAAGCCAGCTTTGCGGACGCACGAGGAAGCTCAGCGGGGACATGACATAGAGCGGAGCGGCGAAATAGAGGCAACCGAGCCAAGCGCCGATCAAGCCCAAATCATGATAGAGTGGCAACCAGCTGACGAAGATGTCGGCGGAACTCGCCGCGAGTGCGAGCCCGATAGCTCTCACATTGGCGAGGAGATTGGCATGGCTCAGCACGACGCCCTTAGGGTCCCCCGTGCTTCCCGAAGTGTACTGGATTAAGGCGGTCGATGCCGCGTCGACAGCATGAGGGAGAGGAACGTCGCGCGAATCGGCGGTGAGGCCGGCGACGCCCAGAATCGAATCGAGATCGCTCACCTGTGCCTTGAGGAGCGCCGCGACGCCAAGCCCTTCGGGCATGGTTACCAGCATGCGCGCTCCGGCATTGTTCAATATGCCGGCCTGGCGGCGCAGATGGTCCTCGATCTGCGACGGCCGCATCGGCGGATAAATCGGCACAGGCACGGCACCGGCATAAAGAATGCCGAAGAATGCAGTGAAGAAATCGATTGAAGTCGGCAGCATAAGCGCGACCCGATCGCCAGGCCCGATGTCATGGGCAATGAGACCGCCTGCGACACGGCGCGCCTGCGCCGCGAGGCGGCTATAACTCATCTCGTCAATGATCGTCGCCTCATCCTGCAGCAAGGTGAGATGTAGCCGGTTAGGATGCTGGGCGACATGCCAATCGAGGACTTCGGTCAGGGTGCGCGCTTCGCTAGCGGCGGATACGAGAGGCAAGGCCGATATCGCATGGGCCTCGGCGCGTGCCGCCGTCTCGCCCGCGCGCGCCTCTTCGAGCGCCCGAAGAAGATCAGCAATCGTCTCGGCGCCGCCGACAGCCGCCACCGGCAGGCGCAGGTGGAACGCCCGCTCGATTCGCAGGATCAGCTCAGTCCGGGCGAGACTGTCGATACCCAGGTCTTGTTCCAGTCGGCTCGTCGGTGTGTATTCAAATGTCTTCGCCCGTTGCGGATGAAGTTCATGCACGAAGGTGCGCACGACCGCCAAAAGGTTCTGCCAGAGATCCTGCGGGGGCTGTTCACTATCGGGCGGCTTTATGCTGGCGTCCATCGCGAGACGCTAGTCCAACGCTGCGACGCGCGTTTGATGCGCATCAAGCCGCCTGCGGGCGGCGGAACGCCGCCCGTCTCCGTAAGCCGGTCTGATTTGGCGCAATGCCATCCTTTGCCACAAGGCTAAGTTTCTGTCATGCGGCCGCTCCTGCATCCAAAACTCCTCAATGGTCGGTTCGGCGATCCCGTGCTCTTCCTCGAAACCTTGTTCGAGAAGCAAATCATGCTGTGCGATCTCGGCACCATCGATGCTCTTTCGCCGCGGCAGATCCAGCGCATCGAACATATTTTCGTGTCGCACGCCCATATCGATCATTTCATCGGCTTCGACCGCATCCTGCGGACATTGGTGGGGCGCGAGAAGCAGGTTCATCTTTACGGGCCGCCGGACTTTGCCGATCGGGTCTGGCATAAGCTTCATGCTTATCACTGGAATCTCGCGGCCGGCTATCCCTGTGATCTCAACTTCGTCGTCACCGAGGTCCATCCCTCATTCGAGACCCGCGCTGTTTCCTTCCGGCTCAAGAATGGCTTCGCGATGGAAGCGATTGGCCGCGGCCGGCCGGCAAATGGCCTCATCCTGAGCGAAGCCGGCTTCCGCGTTCGGTGCGCCATCCTGGACCATCGTACGCCCTGCCTCGCCTTTGCGATCGAGGAGCCGGCCCATGTCAACATTTGGAAAGGCCGGCTCGCCGAGCTCGGCTTGCCGGTTGGACCATGGCTGCGTGATCTCAAGCGCGCGGTCCTTGCCAATGCGGCGGATGAGCAAAGGCTCCGCATCGACACGCCGGGGGCGCAAAATAAGAGCGGCGAAATGGAGCTGGGCGCGCTCCGTCATGTCTATACGGTCACGCCGGGGCAAAAGATCGGCTATGTGACTGATATCGCGGATACGGCCGAAAATCGCCGCGCCGTCGTTCGGCTAGTCGGCGGAGCCGACATCCTGTTCATCGAGGCACCGTTCGCGGGCGAGGACGCGGCGCTGGCGGCGGAGCGCGCCCATCTCACCACCGTGGCGGCCGGCGAGATCGCGCGCGCCGCGCAGGTGCGGCATGTCGAGCCTTTCCATTTCTCGCCACGCTATGCCGGTCAAGAGCAGCGCATGATGGCCGAGGTGGCCGAGGCCTTTGTCGGCGAAGCAAGAGGGCCAGGGGACGAAGAACAATGAAGGAGTGGAACGTCGTCATTACCGTTTTTCAGGACGGCTTCCGGTCTGCACTGCGCGCCTTGCGGCAGCTGGGAGAGGTCGAGCGTGGCCATTATCACAATGTGCTCAGCATGAAGGTGGACGACCCCATGGCCTTGCTTCAGGCGGTGGAACAGAAGACGGTGGCGGACCCAGCGCTCTTCGATGCCATATCACGTGTCGCTCCGGCCATGCATACCCTTGAGTTTCACTCTGCAGAGGAATTTACGGAAAAGGCAAAATCGGTCGTGCTCGAATGGATTCCGCAACTCGCCGGCCGATCGTTTCACGTGCGCCTGCACCGCCGCGGCTTCACACATGAGTTGGCCTCACCAACCGCCGAAAAATTCCTCGACGAGGCTCTTCTCGATGCACTTGAGTGCCGTGGCACGCCGGGCTCAATTTCTTTTTCGGATCCGGATGCGATCATCTCGATCGACACGATCGACGAGCGCGCTGGCGTGGCATTCTTTACGCGTGAGGATCTCATCCGGCATCCGCTGCTGAGGCCGGACTAGGTAGCCGCGCCCCCTGGACCCATCGATGCCGGCCTTCTCACGCCGACGCTCAAGATCAGGCGAGACGCATACAACTGCATTTCGGTCAAGAAATCACTGCGCTCTATGCGGTGCATCGGCAGGGCTGGCCTGAGAAAGGCGGCGGCATCCCGAAGTCAATCGGGCTGAGCCTCCAGTTCACGCACCAGCCCCCCGACGACCGCGAGCAGCTCGCGCTCTTGCCGGGCGGATTGGTCCAAATTGAGGGGTCGATCCACAACCATAACCTCGCGCGCAAGTTCGCCGCATCCACCCTGGCAGCATTGGCGAGGGAATGA
>DATFNQ010000073.1:0-12256 GCA_035266305.1 Methylovirgula sp. | reverse complement strand
GTCCGGGCGGCACGACCTCGGTCTTCATGCGCGGCACCAATGCCAACGAAACCAAGGTCTTCATCGACGGCATCGATGTCAGCGACCCCAGTTCCCCGGATGGCTCGTTCAATTTCGGCGATCTCTTGACGTCAGGCATTGAGCGGATCGAAATTTTGCGCGGCCCGCAGAGCGGGCTTTATGGGTCGGCCGCGATCGGCGGCGTCATCAACATCATTACTAAGAGCGGGGAAGGCCCCCCGCACGTCTATGGAACGATCGAGGGCGGCTCCTTTGGGACGTTCAATCAGACGGCCGGCATCAGCGGCTCGGTTTCGCGGTTCAGTTATTCCTTCGATATGGCGCATTTTAGCTCAACCGATACAGTAGTCACGCCGGCGAATCTCGTGCCGCCAGGGCGCCCCCTCAATCCCGACGCCTATGATAATCGAACCTTTTCATTGAAGCTCGGCGCGCAACTCACGGATAATTTCGACGTTGGGTTCGTATGGCACGACATCCAATCGAAGCTGTATTCGACCAGTGACGACCTTATCGGCCCTGAAGCGTTGCAGAGCATCAGCGGTAATCAGGAGCTCTTCACGCGCGCGTTTGGGCATCTCGTCTTATTGGACGGCAAGTTCGATCAAACGCTCGGTATCGCCTACACCGATTACCACCGCCGCTTTCTCGATCCCAATCCGGCGTTGGACGACTACGAGCTCTTCAATGGCGATCGCGTGAAGGTCGACTACCAGGGAAATCTCACCGTCGCGCCGGGCGAGATCGCGACGATCGGTGCCCAGCATGAGCGGGATGAGCTCTACGATATCCCGCCAGTTTCCGCCGCGGTGAGCGATGATGCTGTTTTCGCGCAGCTCCAGTCGAGCATAGGCCAAAGGATCTTCAACAGCGCAAACGTACGTTTCGATCACAACGAGCAGTTCGGCAATGCGGTGACCTATCGAGTAGCGCCGGCCTTCCTCATTCCGGAAACCGGCACAAAGCTCAAGGCCAGTCTCGGCACCGGCTTCAACGCGCCGAGCCTCGAAGAGCTTTACGACAATTTTCCCGCCTACTTCTTCTTCGCCAATCCCAATCTCCAGCCCGAAACGAGCATCGGCTATGATGCAGGGTTCGAGCAGAGCCTATTCGCCGACAAGTTGGCATTCGGCGCCACTTACTTTCACAACGACATCAAGAACCTCATCGAAATCGTCACCAATTCGGCCTTCGTTGGCACCTATGCCAACATCGGCCTAGCGACGACGCAGGGCGTCGAGAGCTTCGTCAGCGTGAAACCTTGGGAAGCCCTGACGCTGCGCGCCGACTACACTTATACGCATGCCGAGGACGACATCTTGCGAGAGGAGCTGTTACGCCGGCCAATGAACAAGGCGAGCCTCAGCGGAATTTGGCAGGTGACGGGCGCGGCGCAATTGACCGCGACCGTGATCTATGTCGGATCATGGTTCGACAACAACCGGGATTTCACCAATCTCACGCCCATCCCCGTGCCCGGCTACGTGCTTGTGAACCTCACGGGCTCCTATGACCTTGGCCACGGCGTCACGGCTTTCGCGCGGATCGATAATGCGCTCAATGTCCAGTATCAGGATCCGCTCGGCTTCCAGCGTCCAGGCCTCGGCGTCTTCGGCGGGTTGAAAGTCGCTTTCAATGTGCCCGACGCGCCATAAAAAGGGGGCATCGCAGTGCGGCGGCGCCGAGTCGGCGACGAACCTGATCCTCTGCGCTCTCCACCGCCGAGGCAGCCAATTCCAACACGATTAAAACACTGGTAAGACAATCGCCGGACAGCCGGCTCGACCATGGAGACGACCATGCAAAGAGAAGCGCAAACACACTCGTTCGATTGGCGTCGCTTGGTTTGGATTGCGGCGCTCGTGGCCGCCAGCGTCGGCTTCAGCCTCGGCTTCGCCTGCGCCGTACCGCTTGCCGCATTCGCGGCCATCGCCGCCTTGACGATGCACAGGGGGGTGGCCTTGCTTCTCGTCCTCGCCGTCGTTCTCGCCAACCAATGCGTCGGCCTCACGGCTCTCCATTATCCTTTCGGACCGGACACGCTAGCCTGGGCCGCCGCCTTTGCCTTGGTCGGCGTACTTGCAGTGCTCGCGGCCGAATCGGCCTATGGCAGCACCGCGCTAGCGCATCCGATCGTGGCTTACGCGGCGGCCTTCCTTGCTGCCTTTGCGGCCTATGAAGGCGGCTTCTTCCTGATCACAATCCTATCTTCGAGCGGCCTCGAGCCCTATGCCGCCCCGGTCGTTCTGCGGATCTTTGCGATCAATGCGGCGGCCTTCCTCGGGCTTCTCATGGCGGCCCGGATCGCTGCTGCGATCGGGCTCCTCGGCGGGAGGGCCAGCCTCGGAATGCACCAACGGACCGCCTGACGCTCGGATTGGCTTGCGTCCGGCCGGCGCGCACCCCAAGTTGCACAGAAGAATCTGGAGCAGGATCGATTCCATCGGAAGCGATCCTGCTCTGTTGTGGGCTCAACGATGCGCGATCCTTATACGGTTCTGGGCGTTGCGAAATCGGCCGACATGGCCGAGATCAAGAAGGCTTATCGCAAGCTTGCGAAAAGGTTTCATCCCGATCAGAGCAAGGATCCCAAGGCGAAGGACAAATTCGCCGAGGTGAGCGCCGCCTATGAGATCGTCGGCGATGAGAAAAAACGTGCCGCCTTCGATCGCGGCGAGATCGACGCCGAGGGAAAGCCGCGTTTCCAGGGATTCGAGGGCTTCGGGGCGGGCGGCCCGGGCGCACCCGGCGGCTTCACGCGGCGCACGCCCGGCGGCGGCTTCGAACATTTCGAATTTCGTGGCGCCCCCGGCGGCGGATTCGATGCCGGCGATCTTTTCAGCGAATTGTTCGGTGGTGGGCAGCGGCGCGGCGGGCAGAGCCGGCCCTTGCCGCGCGGCGAGGACGTCGCCGCGCAACTCACCGTCTCTCTCAGAGAAGCCGCGCACGGCGGCAAGAGCCGCGTCACGCTGCCGACCGGGCGGACGCTTGAAGTTTCCGTGCCGGCCGGGGTCGAGGACGGCCAGCAGATCCGCCTCAAAGGACAAGGCCAGCCCAGTCCGTTGGGCGGCGAGCCGGGTGACGCCATGGTGACCGTCAAGATCGCCAAACATCCCTATTTTCGGGTCGACGGGCACGACCTTCGGCTCGATCTGCCTGTGACGCTTTACGAGGTCGTGCTTGGCGCCAAGGTCAATGTCCCGACGCTCGACGGCAAGGTCGAGCTCAACGTGCCGGCCGGCTCGAACGGCGGCCGCACCTTGCGCCTGCGCGGCAAGGGCCTGCCGAACCCAAGTGGAACGCCCGGCGATCTGCTGGTCACCTTGCGGATCGTCCTGCCAGACGAAACCGATCCCGATCTCGTTGAGCTGGCGCGCAAATGGCAGAAGCAAAAGCCGTACGATCCGCGCCAGGATTTGGGCTGAGCCGGTTGCAGGGATCGCAAAAGCCATTCGCCCTCGGCTTGTCGGGCGGCCCTCCCTGTGCCGGCAAATCGACGCTGACGCAGCTCCGGGTCCGCGCCTCCAGGCAGGCTCAGATCGTTTATCACGGCGGGTTCGAACGATTTCGAAAGGCGCCCGGCGGGCGCGGGATCGATTCTTGATCTTCTCTATTCTGTCCGCGGGCTCAGCCATAAGGCCGCATGCCCAACAGCTTAGCCGCGACCCAAGACGGCTGCGGGGCAGGGCTCTCTTGTCTTCCGGGCGACACGGGCTTGGCCAATCGGCGAAAACAGGGTTAAACGCAAATGCGCAGCCGGCGCCGCCGGCGTCCTTTGCTCAGGATCTAGAATGACCCAGCCGGAGCGCCTGCCCGCACAACCCACCGTTCCCGGGATTTTGGCCGGGCACTGCGGCCTCGTCATGGGGGCAGCCAACAACCGTTCGATCGCCTGGGGCATCGCCAAGGCGGCGCATGGCGCCGGCGCCAAGCTCGCCTTCACCTACCAGGGAGAATCGCTCGAGAAACGGGTCCGGCCGCTCGCCCAGGAGCTCGATGCCCATGTCGTCGGCCATTGCGACGTGACCGATGCCGCGACGATCGACGCCGCGTTCGCCGAGGTCGAAAGGATCTGGGGCAAGCTCGACTTCGTGGTCCATTGCATCGCCTTCTCGGACAGGGACCAGTTGACCGGGCGTTACGTCGATACGTCCGCGGAGAACTTCTGCAACACCCTGCTCGTCTCCTGCTATTCCTTCACGGCGATCGCGCAGCGCGCCGAAAAGCTGATGCGGGACGGCGGCTCGATGCTGACTCTTACTTATTACGGCGCCGAGAAGTGGATGCCCCATTACAATGTCATGGGGGTCGCCAAGGCGGCGCTCGAAGCCAGCGTGCGCTACCTGGCGGCCGACCTCGGGCAAAAGAACATCAGGGTGAACGCCATCTCGGCCGGCCCGATCAAGACGCTCGCGGCTTCCGGCATCGGCGATTTCCGCTACATCCTCAAGTGGAACGAATATAATGCGCCGCTGCGGCGTTCCGTCTCGATCGAGGAAGTCGGCGACAGCGCCGCTTTCCTGCTCTCGCCGCTGGCGCGCGGGATCACCGGCGAGATCTTGCATGTCGACGCCGGCTATCACATCGTCGGGATGAAAAATCCGGCCGCGCCCGACATTTCAGCTCTCTAAGGCAAGGATTGCGGCGCGAGATCTCATCCGCTGACCTCGGCGGCACCCGAGAGGGGATCGGCGCGACATCCCATGTCCCACAATACGTTCGGCCATCTTTTTCGGGTCACGACCTTCGGCGAAAGCCATGGGCCGGCGATCGGCTGCGTGGTCGACGGCTGCCCGCCCGGCATCCCGCTCGAAGAAGAGGAGATCCAGCACTTTCTCGACGAGCGCCGGCCGGGCCAGTCGCGTTTCACCAGCCAGCGCCAAGAATCCGACCGGGTGAAGATCCTGTCGGGCGTCTTCCGCGATCCGGCGGGCGGCCGGCAAGTCACGACCGGGACACCGATCGCGCTCCTGATCGAGAACGAGGATCAGCGTTCGAAGGATTACGACGCGATCAAGGACAAATATCGCCCCGGCCATGCCGACTTCACCTATGAGATGAAATATGGCCTGCGCGACTGGCGCGGAGGCGGAAGATCGTCGGCGCGCGAGACGGCGACCCGGGTGGCTGCCGGCGCCATCGCGCGCAAGGTCATCCCTGGAGTCAAAGTGCGCGGCGCGCTTGTCGCGATCGGTTCGCATTGGATCGACCGGGCGAAATGGGATTGGGAGGAAACGCGGCGCAATCCCTTCTTCTCGCCCGACGCCGAGGCGGCGGTTTTCTTCGAACAGAAGCTCGACGAGATCCGCAAGGCCGGCTCCTCCATCGGAGCGATCATCGAGATCGTCGCCGAAAACGTGCCGGCCGGCTGGGGCGCGCCGATCTACGGCAAGCTCGATGCCGAACTCGCCGCGGCGCTGATGTCGATCAATGCCGTGAAGGGCGTCGAGATCGGCGATGGCTTCGCGGTTGCCGCTCTGTCGGGGGAAGAAAATGCCGACGAGATGCGGATCGGTGCCGATGGACGGCCGTCATTCCGCAGCAATCATGCCGGCGGCATTCTCGGCGGCATTTCGACCGGGCAACCGATCGTCGCCCGTTTCGCTGTCAAGCCGACCTCGTCGATCCTCACGCCCCGCCAGACGATCGACCGCTCCGGCAACGAGACGGAGATCGTCACCAAGGGCCGCCACGACCCTTGCGTCGGCATCAGAGCCGTGCCGATCGGCGAAGCCATGGTCGCCTGTGTGCTCGCCGACCATTTCCTCCGCCACAGGGCGCAGGTCGGATGACGCGCGACACCCGGCCTCAACAGGAAGGGGGCCGATGATGAAACCCGCCATGTCAACGTCCTTGAGCGAAGCCACGCGCGTGCGCCTCGACAGCGCTCGGTCATTCGACGAAGTCCGCGCAGCCCTCAAATTCCACTTGGGCACGACAAGGCTGCAAGAGGTCTTCGACCATGCGCGCGCCGTGCGGAACGCGGAGGAATTCGAACAAGTCCTCAAGCCCTTCATCGGCGACGGCGGCTTCATGCTCTTTTTGGAGCTCGACCACAGCGGATGGCTCCCGCTGTATGGCATCACGCGAAGAGCCACTCGCTTGATTTTCGGCAATCCGCTGATCGCGATCACCATGATCAGGCATGACATCGAAGCATCCTTATTTGCGCCGGTGGAGCTCCTGTTGTTCGAAGGCGAAAAAGGGCGAAGGTTCGACGATCATCTACGATTTGCCATCCTCGCTGATGCGCGCGAAGGGCAATTCGAACCTATTGCAGGCCGCGCAAGTGCTCGACGCGAAGATGGCGGCCTTGGTGAGCGCGGCGACGGGCGCGGCTGCATAATCAAGGGTCAACGGGCGCTCACGGCACCTTCTCGACGACCCCGACGATAGGCCCGAGCGGCAGCAGGCCATCATCGCGGCTGACACCCGGCGCATAGAGGCTCGACACTGATCCGTCGAGAAACAGCGCGTCGGGACAGCGTAGCCGGTCGCGAAATAAGATCGCGAACTCATAAAACGTCACCGGCTCCTCGGATATGGCGAAGACGACCACGTGGCCGTCCCTTACGCCGACGCCGTTGCGGATCTTTTCAGACGTGCCGGAGGCTTCGATCTTCGGGTGGAGCACGCCGCCGATGATCAGCATCGGTCCCGATTGGGTCGCATAGTCGGGTTTCAGCCCGGCTTTGAGAAAGCGTCCGGTCTCCAGGATGCCCGCGGTTTTCGAATCGAAGTAGAAAACGCCGTTCGGTTTCATATGAAAATTGCCGGGGCCGCCCCTCGTGTTGGCCGGGCTCAATTGGCGTCCCGCTTCCACATAGAGGCCGACGGGGCGAAAATCCGGGCGGAACATGCCGGCATTCATCGCAAAGGCGAGCGCATCGCCCTGCGGCTTCAGCGCCTCGGCGATCGCGGCAAACCCGCCATACGGCCTGCCGTCGGTGCCGGCCAGGAAGAGACGCAGCCGCGCCTTGCGCACATCGAACGTGCAAATCGTATAATGGCGGCCGGCCGCGGTGATCCTCTCGCAGGCCCCATCATCGGCCGGCAGCGCCGCCGGCACCGCGGCGAGGAGCCCGACGAGGCTTAAAGCGATTCGCAGTGCGGTAAGAGGTTCGATCTTTGCCGACATTGTGCGGCCGCGAATCTCGCTTATCTAACACTGGCAAGCCTAGCACGATTGGAGCTTCTTCGCATGCGCCGTTCGGTCACCGAAGCGATCGAGGCGATTTCGCGCGGCGAGATCGTCGTCGTCACCGATGACGACGACCGCGAGAACGAGGCCGATCTCATTTGCGCCGCGACGCTCTGCACGCCCGAAAAGATGGGCTTCATCATCCGCTACTCGAGCGGCATAGTCTGCGCACCGATCACCGCGGAAGATGCGCGGCGTCTGCATCTCCAGCCCATGGTCGCGACCAATGACGCGCCGCTCGGCACCGCCTTCACGGTTTCGGTCGATGGGCGGGATGGGCTGACGACCGGCATTTCGGCCGAACAGCGCGCCAACACGGTGCGCGCCTTGGCCAACGGCAATATGGGGGCAAGCGACTTCGTCCGGCCGGGGCATGTCTTTCCGCTGATTGCCCGCGAGGGCGGCGTGCTCATGCGCTCGGGCCATACCGAGGCCGCCGTCGATCTTTGCCGTCTGGCCGGCTTGCCGCCGGTGGGCGTGATCGGCGAGCTGACGAACGACGACGGCAGCGTGATGACCGGACCGCAGATCGACGCCTTCGCCGAAAGGCACCATCTGAAGCGGGTTTCGGTCGCCGAGCTCATCGCGCACCGGCAGGAACGCGAAAAGCTCGTCGAAAGGGTGAATGTCTTTTCCGTCGAAGGCCCGAGCGGGCCCTTGACCGGCTATGCCTATGTCACCCCCTATGATCCGGTCCAGCATTTCGCCTTCGTCCAGGGCGAGATCGGCGACGGTCGCAATGTGCCGGCGCGGCTGCATCGGGTCGATATCATCGCCGACGTGATCACCGGCGGCTCGGTGATTCGCAAGACCTTCGCCCGTTTCAAGAAGGAAGGCCGTGGGGTGTTCGTCTATTTGCGCGACGGCACGGCCGGGGTGCCAGCCAATGTCCCGGATGCCGAAAAGCGCGACTCGGAAGCGCTGCGGACCAGGGAATGGCGCGAGATCGGCGTCGGCGCGCAGATCCTGCGCGATCTCGGCATTTCGTCGATCCGTCTGCGCACCTCCTCGCCCCTCAAATATGTCGGCCTGTCGGGGTTCGGCATCGAGATTGTCGCCTATGAGCCGGTCGAGGCTTGATCGCTCGGCGGGGTATGCGTGGGCATTCTGCGGCCCATCAGCGTCAGGACGTGGGCCGCGACTGAGCCGGCGAGCCCTTCGAGATCATAGCCGCCCTCGAGCACCGAAATGATTCGGCCGTCGCAATGGTCGAGCGCGACGTCGATGAGCTTCCCGGTGGCCCAGGCGAAATCAGCTTCGGTGAGGTTCAAATTGGCGAGCGGATCGCGGTAATGCGCGTCGAAACCGGCCGAGATGACGATCACGTTTGGAGCGAAAGCCGCGATGCGCGGCAAAATGACCGCTTCCATCGCCTCTTTGAAGACCCGGCCGTCGTCGCCGGCGGAAAGCGGCGCATTGACGATCGTGTCATATTCGCCGCGCTCGCGCCGAGCGCCGGTGCCCGGAAAGAGCGGCATTTCATGCGTCGAGCAATAGAGCACGCTCGGGTCCGACCAGAAGATCGCCTGTGTTCCATTGCCGTGGTGGACGTCGAAATCCATGATCGCGACGCGCTCGGCGCCATGCGCCGCCTGGGCATGGCGGGCGGCGATGGCGGCCGTGTTGAACAGGCAGAAGCCCATCGGCCTCGCCCGCTCGGCATGGTGGCCCGGCGGCCGCGCCGCGAGGAAGGCATTGTCGGCCTCGCCGCGCATCACCACGTCGACGGCGAGGACCGCCCCGCCCGCCGCATGCAGGAGCGCCTCGAACGTGCCGGGGCTCATGATCGTGTCCGAATCAAGCGCCACGAGCCCTTCCAAGGGCACCGCTGATTCGATTTTCCCGACATATTCGGCCGGATGGACCCGCAAGACCGCTTCCATCCCGCCGCGCGGCGCCTCAAGCCGCTTCAGCGTCCGAAAAGCCTCCCCGGACAAGGCTTTTTCGATGGCGCGAATCCGCTCCGCTCGCTCGGGATGGCCGGGACCCGTATCATGGCCGAGACTGGCGGGATGGCCGAGGAGAACGCTTGCCACGCTAATCACCCGAATTTGAAGAGGTCGTTTGCACGATTTTCAGGCGTATTGTCGAATAGAGTCTCATCGGGCGCCACCTGAGTCGGTCAAGGGAGGCCGCGTGGCGGGTCTTGAGGGCCGGGGTTGTTTCATTTGCGCAACAGGCTTCTGTCTTCTCGCTCTTAAGCACGGTTGAAGCCGCACTGAAGGATGGCAAGAGCAAGGCCGATGCGTTATTTCAATCGGAGAGGCGGGGAAATTGAGATGCGAATTCAAAACATCACTTGGGCATTGCCGTTCGTCGCGCTGCTGCTGGCAGGTTGTGTCGCCGATGGGGTCGCCACTCCCGATCCGAGCATGTCGGCGCGGGACCAGGAATATCTGGCGCTTGCGCCGCAAGCCGACATTCCGTCGGAGTATCGGCGCTATAAAGTCGATTATGATACGGCGGAGAAGCCCGGCACGATCATCGTCGATACCAAGCACATGTTCCTTTACTATGTGCTGCCGGGCAAGAAGGCAATCCGCTACGGCATCGCCGCCGGATCCGAGGCTGCCGGCTGGACTGGCATTGCGAGCGTCGGCCACAAGGAGGAATGGCCGCGTTGGATGCCACCGTCCGACATGCTGAAGCGCTGGCCGCATTTGCAGCCGACGGCGGATGCCGGCGGGCTGCCCGGCGGGCCGGAAAACCCGCTCGGAGCGCGCGCGCTCTACCTCTTCCAGGGCAATAGGGACACGCTCTATCGCATCCATGGCACCAACGAGCCCGGGCTGATCGGTCAGGGTGTTTCTTCCGGCTGCATCAGGATGTCGAACGTCGACTCGATCGATCTCTATAATCGGGTCAAGATCGGCACTCGCGTGGTTGTGGAGTAGACCCGCGCTCAAGATGATCACCGATGGCGGTGAGCGTCTTTGCGAGGAGCGAAGCAACGAAGCAATCCAGAAGCGGTTAGAGCCGACTGGATTGCTTCGCTTCGCTCGCAATGACGGCCGCTAGGCAGTTCCCGCCCTTGCCGTCACCATCGCCGCGCTGCCGCCGATCGCCACGTCCACGAGTTCCGGCGGCCGCATGAACCGCACCGGCGTGATCGACGTGCCAAGGCCTGCCGCGATGATCATGTGCCGGCCTCTCTCCACGATATGGCCGTAGATATGCTCCGTCCCGAAATGGGACTGCACATAGGCGGCAGTGATCAAGGGCAGGTTCACCTGTCCGCCGTGCGTGTGGCCGCAGAGCGTGAGGGACACACGCTTCGGTACGCGGCGGAAAACGAAGGGTTCGTGAGCGAGAAGCAGGATCGGGGAATCATCCGTCACCATGGCCAAGGTTCCGGCAAGATCGTCGATGCCCTGGAAGCGCCGCGCGCTGACCTGGTGCGCCAACTGATCGCCGAGCCCGGCCACCCAGAAGGCATCGCCATTCTTGGCCACCCGGACGGCATCGTTCTCGAGCACCTCAATCTTGGCATGGCGCAAGGCCTTGCGGACGCTCTCGCCGCCATCGCTGCGCATGCCGGGCAGCGGGCCATGCCACCAGTCGTGATTGCCGAGAATCGCCGAGCGGCGTGGCAAGGATCGACAGGGCTTCGCCCCATTCCTCGGGATAAACCGGCGCGGTCACAAACCTGTGGCCGGCATTGAAATCGCCGAGCAGAAAAATGATGTCGGGCTCGAGCCGGTTGGCGAGTTCGGCAATGCCGCGGACGCGCGCGGCCGACATCAAGGGTTCGCAGGCATGAATGTCGGCGATGACGGCAGCCTTGACGTTCAGTGCGTCCGGCCATCCCGGCGGCCGCACGCGATAGGATGTCACGTCGAGGCGAAATCCGGGTTCCCTGTCGCCCCCAACAGGAGGCCGCCAGCGCCTTGCAGAAAGTGCCGGCGTGTAAGCAGGGTCATGAGTCTCGAGGTTCCAAAATCCGCCGCATGGCAGCTTCCCTCCCTATAGCATGTCCCAAGCTCCGGGATCGGCGCATTTTGGCCGCAATTGGGCAGTGGGTTCGATTGCGTCTGTTGCCGCAGGCCCGTAAACCTGTGTGAACGATCTTTGCTGGCACCACATGCGCCGCATCATCATCGAGGAACCTTATTCGGACAGCGCCCTGTGGAGCCGCCGTCTCGCCCTGTTTGCCGCGGCCGTGGTCGGCATGGGCCTCGTTCTGGCGCGAGCGGGGCTCGATCCGACCGCCGTGCTCGCGGTGATCGGATCGGCGATCGTCATCGCCTGCCTCGCGGTGCTTTGCGCTGGCGCGGCCACCGTGGCGATCTGGCGCACCGGCCGCAAAGGTGTCGGCGTCCTGACGATCGGATCCTTGCTGGCCATTCTCGTTCTCGCCTATCCGACCTATCTCGCCGTGCAGGCGATTCGTCTGCCTGTGTTGAACGATGTCTCGACCGATCTCGACGACCCGCCTGCCTTCTCGCTCTCCCGCAAAGCCATGGCCGCGCGCAAGGACTGGGTGCCGGCCTCGGTTCCTGCAGCGGTTCGCCAAGCGCAGGCCAAAGCCTACCCCGATGTCCAGCCGATCCTTCTCGATCTTGACGGGGACGAGGCCTATCAGACCGTATTGCGCGCCGTCTTCGCACGTCATTGGACGATCATCGAGGCAATACCCCCCGGCGGACGGCTTGGCCTCGGCCATGTCGATGCGGTCGCCCACGGGCTCATCTTCGGCTTTGCCGACGACATCGCGATCCGCATCCGGCCGCTTGCCGGACAGACGCGCGTCGATGTCCGCTCGGTCTCACGCGTCGGCCGGCATGACTTCGGCGCCAACGCGCAGCGCATCGAGGCTTTCACCGACGAGCTGAAGGCGGAGGCCGACGCCGACTCGAAGTAAGCGTCGGTCTTTGCAGCGTTCGTCGAAACGATCTAGTACCTCGACACAGTGATTTTGACCGATTGACGCGACGTCAGAGTAGAACGGGCAACTGTTCCGGATCAATGAGCATTTCGATACTACGAGCAACGCCCGGCTGTCGCCGGATGAGGCCTGCGCGTTCGAGGGTCACC
>DATFNQ010000072.1:0-24871 GCA_035266305.1 Methylovirgula sp. | reverse complement strand
AAGAACCTCTTCCTCACGCAAGAGCGCACCCTTTCGCGCAAGATCCAGGAGGCCATTCTGGCGGTCTGGCTCGAGCACAAATATTCAAAGGACCAGATCCTCGAGCTTTATTTGAACCGCGTCTATTTCGGCTCGGGCGCCTTCGGCGTCGAAGCCGCGGCGCAGAAATATTTCGGCCATAGCGCGCGCGACGTCACCCTGTCGGAGGCCGCCATGCTCGCCGGCCTGATGAAAGCGCCGACGCGGCTCGCGCCGAATCACAATCTCGATGCCGCGATCGACCGGGCGACCGAGGTCATCACCGCCATGGCGCAGGAAGGGTATATCACCGAGGCGATGGCCAAGCTCGCCCTCGCGCGGCCGGCCCAGCCGGTTCGCGAAAAAGGCGCCGGCTCGATCAATTATGTCGCCGATTACGTGATGGATCAGCTCAACGACACGGTCGGCGCCATCGACGAGGACATCGTCGTCTCGACCAGCATCAGCGCGCCCCTTCAAGCGGCCGCGGAAAAGGCGCTGTCCGAGGAGCTCGATGCCAAAGGCAGCAGATTCGGCGTGAGCCAAGGCGCGCTCGTCGCGCTCGATCCGAACGGCGCGCTGCGCGCACTCGTGGGCGGGCGCAGCTATGCCGACAGCCAATTCAACCGGGCCGTCGCTGCCAAGCGGCAGCCGGGCTCCGCCTTCAAGCCCTTCGTCTATCTGACCGCGCTGGAGCGCGGGCTCACGCCCGACAGCGTGCGCCAAGACGCGCCGATCAATGTCAGGGGCTGGCAGCCGGAAGATTACTCGCGTGAATATTTCGGGCCGGTGACGCTCACCAAGGCCTTGTCGCTCTCGCTCAACACCGTCGCGGTGCGGCTCGGGCTCGAGGTCGGCCCTGCCGCCGTCGTCAAAACCGCGCATCGCCTCGGCATCACCTCGGACTTGCAGGTCAACGCCTCGATCGCGCTCGGCACTTCGGAAGTAACCCCGCTCGAACTCGTGACCGCCTATGTGCCCTTCGCCAACGGCGGGATCGGCGTCGAGCCCTATGTCATCAGCAAAGTGCGCACCGCGACCGGCAAGTTCATCTATCAACGCAAGGGATCGAGCAACGCCCGCGTCATCGAGCCGGAATATGTGGCGATGATGAACACGATGATGCAAGAAACCCTGCTCACCGGGACGGCGCGCAAGGCCGAATTGCCGGGCTGGGAGGCGGCCGGCAAGACCGGCACGAGCCAGGATTGGCGCGACGCTTGGTTCGTCGGCTACACGAGCCATCTCGTGGCCGGAGTCTGGCTAGGAAACGACGACAATTCGCCGACCAAGCGGGCATCCGGCGGCAGTCTGCCCGTCGAGATCTGGTCGAGGTTCATGCGCGTCGCGCATGAGGGCGTAGCGGCGGAGCCGCTTCCCTCGGGCACCTGGAGTGAACCGAGCCCCGTTGCGAGCCTGTTCAATTTCTTTGGCGGTGGTTCCCCGGCGCCAACACCGGCGCCCCCATCGAGCAACCCGCCGCCGATCGCTCTTGGTCAGGCGCGCAGCGCGCCGACGAATGCGCCGGCGCGGCGCGACGAGGGCCCCATTCCGCCGGCACCGATTCCGAATGGCGGCGAGGCGACGGCGGGCGATAAGCCGTTTTTCGGGTTATTTTAGCGCGGCGCGCATTCCTTCTCCCTGTGGGAGAAGGTGCCCCGCGGAGCGGGGCGGATGAGGGGTTACAAACTTGTCGCAACCCCTCACCCGGCTGCTCCGCAGCCCCCTCTCCCACAGGGAGAGGGTTCGCGCCTACAAGGAAAGGGGTTCGCGCAACAAAGGGAGAGGGTTTCGTTCGCTCAGTGCACGCTCACGGTCTGCAGTTCGTGCTGCAGCGCGTTGGCAAGGGCCGCATCGCGGGAATCGGTGAGCACGATCGGTACGCCGTCGGCGCCGAGCAGGGCAAAGAGCTGCATGCCGGGCTGGATCGGCGGCGCTTGCGGGAAAAGCTTCGAGACGTCCTCAGAACGCAGCTCGCGCACATAGGCGAGCGAGCCGCCGCCCAAATGGGCGAATTGCTCTTCGCTGAAAGGCGGGGATTTCGTCTGGTCCAACATTGTCACTCCTTCTGCGGTCTCTTGGAGACCCGCTCGGATGCGAACCTTCAGTCTCGCATCATGATATCGATCTTCTTAACCAATCGTGCCGGTTCCGGCCGAATCAGGTCCACCGTAAGCAGACCATTGGAGAGGTCGGCTGCCGCCACTTTCATCCCATCGGCGAGCAGGAACACGCGCTGAAATTGCCGTGCCGCGATCCCGCGATGCAGGAAATGGCGCTCCTTGTTCTCCTTTTGCCGGCCGCGGATGACGAGCTGTCCCTCCTCGACCGTGATGTCCAATTGGTCGCGGACGAAGCCGGCGACGGCCAAAGTGATCCTGAGCCGTTCGGCTTGCCCGGCCGCGCTGGCGATCCGCTCGATATCATAGGGCGGATAGCCATCGCCGGACCGCGTCACCCGATCGACGACCCGCTCGAATTCGTCGAACCCCAGCAGAAAGGGCGAATGCAGCGTCCGTGACATGAGCGAAGCCTTCTGGCCTTCGTGGTTGGAGGCCCGTTATGGCGCCTCCTCTCGGAAATATGGAGATTTGGTCGCGGCGTTCAAGGACCGACGGCTGCGCTTCAGCCTCTCCCTGCGGATCGGCTCACATGGCGCTCGGCAAGACGCGGTCGGGCGGCCGGTGGCCATCCATCAAGGTCTTGACGTTGACGATGACCTTCTCGCCCATGTCGATCCGGCCCTCGCGCGTCGCCGAGCCCATATGCGGGAGAAGCGTGACTTTCCCGGCATTGGCGAGCTTGACGAGCTTCGGCGAGATCGCCGGCTCGTGCTCGAAGACGTCGAGGCCGGCCCCGGCGAGTTCGCCTGCCTCCAGCATCTCGATCAGCGCGATCTCGTCGATGACTTCGCCGCGCGCCGTGTTGACGATGATCGCCTGCGGGCGAAGATATTTCAGGCGGCGCGCCGAAAGCAGATGATAGGTGGCGGGCGTGTGCGGGCAGTTGACCGAGACGACGTCCATGCGGGCCAACATCTGGTCGAGCGATTCCCAATAGGTCGCCTCCAGCGCCTCCTCGATGGCGGGGGCGACGCGGCGGCGGTTGTGGTAATGGATCTGCAACCCGAAAGCCATGGCGCGCCTGGCGACGGCCTGGCCGATCCGGCCCATGCCGACGATGCCCAGCCGTTTGCCGGTGATCCTGGCGCCGAGCATCCAGGTTGGCGACCAGCCGGTCCAATTGCCGGCGGGGATGATCTTGGCGCCTTCGACGAGGCGCCTCGCCACGGCAAGAATCAGCGCCATCGTCATATCCGCCGTATCCTGGGTCAAAACCCCCGGTGTATTGGTGACCGTGATCCCGCGCTTCGTCGCCGCGCCGACATCGATATTGTCGACGCCATTGCCGAAATTCGCGATCAGCTTGAGCTGACTGCCGGCCTGCTCGATCAGCGCTGCGTCGATCCGGTCCGTCACCGTCGGCACGATGACATCGGCGACGCGCACCACCTCGGTGAGCTCGGCCTGAGACAAGGGCTTGTCCTCGAGGTTGAGACGGGCGTCGAAAAGCTCGCACATGCGGGTTTCGATGACGTCCGGCAATCTGCGCGTGAGGACAACGAGCGGCTTCTTCTTGCCCATTCTTCATCCCGTCATTGGCCGCCTGCGGCGAGCGAATATCATGACCCCGAACGTCGATCCGTTGCGTCTCTTAAAGCATCGCATGTCGCCACGCTGCAGGCGCCGTCCCCCTGCGAATGCGAAGCTATCATGGGGACGGCGCGACGAGCACCCTCCTGCGGCCGCCCCGAGGCCAGCCTATCGATCCGGACGCGGGTTTCAACAAAGCCTTTGAAGCTTCGCCCGCTGCAGGGCCATCGCGGCCTTCACACGCCGTTAACCTCGCGGACGCAGTAAGGGCGGGCGGTTCCCTCCGCATCCTGGGCCTCTCTAGCAGATGGCCATCCAAACACAAGAATGGCAAGGATCGATCAACGCGCCAGATGGGGTAATTCGCTCGTCCGCGGCGAGGCAGAAGCTCAACGCTGCAAAACGGGTCCAAACAAGGCAATCGGTCACGGTTGACGCAAAATCAACGGGCATCATTGCGAGATCGGCGCCGAATCGCACCCTTCGCAGCGGCCCCCAATGTGCTAAGCGGGGTGGAGCGGCGATGACGCTTTCGGCTGCCATTCGTGCACGCGTCGGGCACACCGGGTTGGAAAAAACGAAGATGGGGCATGCGCGCCGACGCGGGTTTACCGTTAGATTCTTTTGGATGTGCTGGGTCGGCGTCGCCCTGTCCGGGGCCGCGTTTTCGGCGTGCGCCGAAACTGCCGCCCAGCAGAACGGACAGCAGATCGGCAGCGTGAGCGGCTTGCCTCTGCCGCGCTTCGTCAGCCTGAAATCGGACCGGGTCAATTTGCGGGAAGGCCCGTCGAAGGACCATCGGACCACCTGGATCTATGAACGCGCGGGGCTTCCGATCGAAATCACGGCCGAATTTGGAACTTGGCGGAAAGTCCGTGATTCGGACGGAACCGAAGGATGGGTGTTGCATACGCTGCTTTCGGGCCGGCGCACCGCCATCGTCGCGCCGTGGAAGAAAAATGAGATCTTTACTCTGTTTTCCAAGCCGGCGGAGGATGCGGAGCCGCTCGCGCGCCTGCAACCGGGCGTCATCGCCGCCATCAGGTCATGCGACGGGAAATGGTGCGAAATCTCGGGCGAGGGATTCGACGGCTATATCGAGCAGACCTTGCTGTGGGGCGTCTATCCCAACGAGAAGATCGACTGAACAAGGCGCCCGTTCAATCCTCCGGACGCAGCCTGACGACCACTTCGACGCGGGTGATCCGGGTCCCCTTCGGCGGTTGCGGCAGATGCGCCATATCGACCGCGACCTGCGGGATGTCGATGAGCGTATTGCTGCCTTCGATCAGGAAATGATCGTGATGCGATACATTCGTGTCGAAATAGGCCTTCGACCCGTCGACGGCGACCTCGCGCAACAGGCCGGCTTGCGTGAACTGGTGCAGGCAGTTGTAGATGGTCGCGAGCGAGACGGGCACGCGTGAGGCCTGCGCCTCTTCCAGCAGCTTCTCGGCGGTCAAATGCCGATCGCCCTTGCCGAACAGCAGCCAGCCGAGTGCGACGCGCTGTCGCGTCGGCCGTAGCCCGACGGCGCGCAGCTTCGCGCGTAAGTCATGCACCGGACAGCCGGCAAGCGGGCCGCCCATCGCAGAGCGATGCGCGCGTTCGCTCGAATCCGTTTTGTCTTTCGACTGGGGCATCGGTTCGACTTTCGGCGCTTGCCGCAATTGCGGCCGGATGCGCGGCATTGCTCTCACGCATGCGAAGATATGACAAGTTCCCGTCATGACAAAGGTTTAATTGCTTTGCCGCGGGGCCGCGCCCGGCGATGTATCTGGCTTTCTACGCCGAAGTGTTCAGTGGCAAACGCGGATTGGCGGGGTGAAACCAGCAGTGATTTTGCCAAGCCGCCTGCAAACCAAATTGCACCAATTCGAATCCGCCATATTGCTGCACCGCAACCGTGCGGCCCTCGGTTCGCGACTTTCCCTTGCGACAGCGGGCTATCGTCCATATTTGCCCTGCGGGCCGGCAATAGCCCCCGAATTTCGGGCGCGGTCGAGAGCATCGGAACCGCTTTCGGGAAGCCGCGGCCTATGTTAGAAGCCGCACACTTCGCTCGCGTCGCTGCGCCGCTTTCGGGGCGAGCACCTCTAGAGTGAAAGCGCGATGGGCGAGCGACGCTCCAGTTACGACTACGAAGATCTGATCGCCTGCGGGCGCGGTGACCTTTTTGGTCCCGGCAATCCGCAATTGCCGCTGCCGCCGTTGTTGATGTTCGACAAGATCGCCGATATTTCGGAACAGGGCGGCGCCAACGGCAAAGGCGCGATTCGAGCCGAATTCGCGATCAAATCCGATCATTGGTTTTTCGGCTGCCATTTCAAGGGAGATCCGGTCATGCCGGGTTGCCTCGGCCTCGACGCGCTTTGGCAATTGCTTGGTTTTTATCTCGGTTGGCTCGGATTGCCGGGACGCGGCCGGGCACTGGGCGTGGGCGAGGTGAAGTTCACCGACCAGGTCCTGCCGACGGTCAAACGGGTGATTTATGGGGTCGATCTGAAGCGCGTGTTCAACACCAAACTGGTGCTCGGCATTGCCGACGGCTGGCTTGAAGCCGACGGCCGCCGCATTTACGAAGCGACCGACCTCAAAGTGGGCCTGTTCAAGGTTGCAATTCCAGCCTGAACACGCCAATCGCCCGCCGATGGTAAGAACCGCTGCCGAAGCGGCCTCAAGCAGGAGACAGGAATGAGACGGGTCGTCGTCACCGGAATGGGCATCGTTTCCGCGATCGGAAACAATACCCAGGAGGTGCTTGCTTGCCTGCGCGAGGCGAAATCCGGCATCGTCAAGGCGGATAAATATGCCGAGCTCGGATTTCGCAGTCAGGTGAATGGCGCTCCGACGCTTGATCCGGAAAACATGATCGATCGGCGGGCCATGCGTTTCCATGGCGGCGGCACCGCTTGGAACCATGTCGCCATGGATCAGGCGATCCAGGATTCCGGCCTCTCCGCGACCGAGGTCTCGAACGAAAGAACTGGCCTCATCATGGGTTCCGGCGGCCCGTCGGTGCGAACCCTCGTCGAAGCGGCCGATATCGCTCGCACCAAAGGCCCGAAGAAGGTCGGGCCTTTCGCCGTTCCCAAAGCCATGTCGTCGACCGCCTCGGCGACGCTCGCCACTTGGTTCAAGATCAAGGGCGTCAGTTACTCGATCTCCTCGGCTTGCGCGACCTCCAATCATTGCATCGGCAATGCCTGTGAGATGATCCAGCACGGCAAGCAGGACGTGATGTTCGCCGGCGGCTGCGAGGAGCTCGACTGGAGTTTGTCGGTGCTGTTCGACGCGATGGGGGCGCTGTCCTCCTCGTTCAACGATGCGCCTGCGCGCGCTTCACGCGCGTATGACAAGGACCGCGACGGTTTCGTCATCGCCGGCGGCGCCGGCGTCGTGGTCCTGGAGGAGCTGCAGCGCGCCAAGGCGCGCGGCGCCAAGATCTATGGGGAGATTGCCGGCTATGGCGCCACGTCGGACGGCTATGACATGGTGCAGCCTTCCGGCGAAGGGGCGGTGCGCTGCATGCGCATGGCTCTCGAGAACGTGAAGACGCCGATCGACTATATCAATCCACATGCGACTTCGACGCCAGTCGGCGACCTGCGCGAGATCGAAGCGATCCGCACCGTCTTCGGCGATCGCGCGCCGCCGATCGCCGCGACGAAATCCTTAACCGGACATTCGCTCGGCGCGACCGGCGTCCAGGAGGCGATCTACAGCCTTTTGATGATGCAGAGCGGCTTCATCTGCGAGAGCGCCAACATCGACGAACTCGATCCGGCCTTCGCCGACATGGACATCGTGCGCAAGCGTCGCGACGCTGTTCAATTGCGCGCCGTCCTGTCCAATTCCTTCGGCTTCGGGGGCACCAACGCCTCGATCGTCCTGAAACACGTCGATGCCTGATCAGCGGCGCGACAGCGGCCTGATGCAAGGCAAGCGCGGCCTCGTGATGGGCGTCGCCAACGATCACTCGATCGCCTGGGGCGTCGCCAATGCGCTCTATGATCACGGTGCAGAACTCGCCTTCACCTACCAGACTGCGGCGCTCGGCAAGCGCGTCAAGCCGCTCGTCCAACGCCTCGGCTCCTCCCTCGTTCTGCCTTGCGACGTCGAGGATCTTGCGAGCGTCGACGCCGCTTTCGCGTCCTTGGAGCGGGCTTGGGGATCGCTCGATTTCGCGGTCCATTGCGTCGCCTACTCGGACCGCGCCGAACTCCGCGGCCGCTACGCCGATACCACGCGCGAGAATTTCCAGCGCACCATGCTCATTTCCGCCTTCTCCTTCACCGAGATGGCGAAACGCGCCGCCGCCTTGATGCCGAAGGGCGGCGCGCTGTTGACGCTGACCTTCGGCGGCGCCACCCGCGTGATGCCGAATTACAACGTGATGGGAATTGCCAAGGCGGCGCTCGAAGCGAGCGTGCGCTATCTCGCCGCCGATTTCGGGCCGCAGGCCGTCCGCGTCAACGCGATTTCCGCCGGCCCGGTGCGGACCCTCGCCGGCGCAGGCATCGCCGACGCCCGGTGCATGTTCAATTTCCAGAAAGCCCATTCTCCGCTGCGCCGACCCGTCACAATCGAGGACATCGGAGGTGCAGCGCTCTATCTCCTCTCCGATCTATCAAAGTGCGTGACCGGCGAGATCCATTACGTCGACTCCGGCTACAACATTATCTCAATGCCGCGGCCGGAGCGGGTGAAAGCGGACGAGCCCACGCTTCCGGGCGAGGCGGCGGAGAATCCTTGAGCGCATGCGGCTCTATTCGGAAAACTATTCGCCGTTCTCGGCGCCGGTCAGGATCGCCATCTATGCCAAGGCGCTCGACATCGAGATCGTCGCGCCGCCGGGCGGATTGAGATCGGCGCAATATCACGTGATCAATCCGCTCGGCACGATCCCCTGCCTGATGCTCGACGACGGCACGCGCTTGCCCGAATCTTCCGCCATCATGGAATATCTCGAAGAGAAATTTCCCTCCCCGCGATTGCTTCCGGTCAGTCCCGAGGCGCGTGCGCAGGTGCGCCTGGTGCAGCGCATCGGCGAACTTCACATCACCACGCAGACCGTCGAGCTTGCCCAATTGCCGGACGCCGGCGCCCGCGACGAGACGGCAGCCAATCATCTCACGAAGATCGTGCGCGGCCTCGCCGCGCTCCAGAACATCCTGAGCGGAGACGATTTCGCCGTCGGCCCTCATCTGACGCTGGCCGATTGCCAGCTCGCACCGGCCCTGTTCAGAGTGCCGCGCGCTGTCGGCGCCTTCATGAACCGGGATTTGATCGGCGCCTATCCGAAGGTCGCGCAGTACATTGAGACCAGCCGCCGCCATACGGCGGTCGCCCGCGTGCTCGACGAGATGAGCGCGGCGCTGAGATGATCTCGCTCTGGCTATAAGAATCGGTTACGTGCGTGCCTTCTCCCCTTGCGGGAGAAGGTGCCCTGCGGAGCAGGGCGGATGAGGGGTCGTGCAACCCCTCACCCGGCTTGCTTCGCAAGCCACCCTCTCCCGCAAGGGGAGAGGGTTCGCGTTGCGCCTTCAACGAAGCTGTCACGAAGCTTTATCCAAGCGGTCCTGGAACCTGACCGCTCCGTCCTAGTTGATAGAGAGAAAACTTAAGAGGCGTGGCTTGCCGGTCATACCTCGGCGCCGTTTTTTCCTTATAGTTAAGGCGCATTCAGTAAGGTGGACTGCGATCCTCGCGACCCGCGATGAGCGTCCGCCGATCTGAACGGCAGATCCAATTTATGGGTAAGCTCATGCTTCTTATCAACCGCCGCCTGATGATGACCGGGGCTTCGGCTGCCGGCGTGTCGCTCGCCCTCGCCGGCTGCGTCGGCACGACGTCCGATCCCGCCATTCAAGCAGACACGCGCCCGCCGGAAAATCCCCTCCCGCCTGGCGTCGCTGCCGACTATTCCGCCATTTATGGCCCGGTCAGCGGCGAGCCCTACCCGATCCCTGGGGTCAAGCTCTCGGAGATCGATTCCGCGTTCCTGCGCAAGGCCATCGCCTATCAGACAAGCGAGCAGCCGGGCACGATCGTCGTCGATCCGCCGAATCATTATCTCTACCACGTGCTCGAAGGCGGCCGCGCCATGTGCTATGGCGTTGGAGTCGGGCGTGAGGGCTTCGGCTGGTCCGGCATCGCCATGATCCACGATAAGCAGGACTGGCCCGACTGGTATCCGCCGCCCGAGATGTTTGAGCGCCAGCCGGAGATCAAGAAATACATGTCGCAGTTGCAGAGCGGGCTGGGCATGCCGGGCGGCGCCGACAATCCGCTCGGCGCGCGGGCCATGTATCTCTGGCAGGGCAACAAGGACACTCTGTTCCGGATCCACGGCACGAACGAGCCATGGACCATCGGCACGAGCGTATCCTCCGGCTGCATCCGGATGATCAATCAGGATGTGATCGACCTCTATCAACAGACGCTGGTCGGCACCAAAGTGGTCGTGTTGGGACCGGGCGTCGTCGGGTGATTCACACGCCGAGAATTGCGGCAGCAATTGGCAGAGATGAGAGATCGAGATAGAAGGCCGCCATCGTCAACAACCGAAAGGAGGTGATCCAGTGTCTCAATGTCTGATCGCAAAGCCGCTGGAAGTCACCGCCTCGCAGGCACCGAAGGCTTAAGTCGGCGGCGGCGCTGACATTGTCGGAGCTATGAGGCTCCCTTATCAAGATCGAAAGCCCCGGCCTAAGTCGGGGCTTTCTCCTTTTTCTGAGGCCTGCGTCGGCCGCCGGCGCTGGATCGGCCGCGGCCGCTGCGGTAAACTCCCTCGCATGATGCGATTCTTCCTCGCTGGTTCGGTGCTTGTGGCGCTGCTCGCAAGCAGCTCGGCGCGCGCCGATTTCCAATCCTGTCTCGGCGAGTTGAAAGCAGCGGCTGAGGCCAAAGGCATTTCCGCCGTCGTCGTCGACGGCGCGACGAAAAACCTCACCTTCAATCCCGAGGTGCTCGACTTCGAGAAGGAGCAGCCGGAATTCGTGACACCGATTTGGGATTATATCGCCGGGCTCGTGGATGACGAGCGGATCGCCGACGGCCGCGCCGCCATGCAGCGCTGGGACCGATGGTTGGAGGTGGCCGAACATAGATATGGGGTCGACGCAGCGGTGATCGCGGCGGTCTGGGGCGTCGAATCCAATTTCGGCAAGAATTTTGGCACCCGGCCGATCCTCCAATCGCTCGCGAGCCTGGCTTGCTCCGCGAGCTGGCGGCCGGCCTATTACCGCCGCGAATTCATCGCCGCCATGCAAATCGTCGGGGAAGGCGACGCGGATCCTTCGAATTTCGTCGGCTCCTGGGCGGGCGCCTTCGGCCACACCCAATTCATGCCCTCGACCTTTCTGCGCTTGGCGGTCGATCTCGACGGCGACGGGCGCCGCAACGTGATCGATTCGGTGCCCGACGCGCTTGGCTCGACCGCCAATTATCTGCACCACAGCGGCTGGATTGCGGGCCTGCCCTGGGGTTTCGAAGTCAAAATCCCCACGCATTATGCCGGCCCCTCCGGGCCCCGCAATAAACAGCCGATGTCGGCCTGGGCAGCGCGCGGCATCACCCATATCAGCGGTTCGCCACTTTCCGGGCAAGGCAATGTGGCCTTGTTTCTGCCGGCGGGTGCGCAAGGGCCGGCCTTTCTCGTGACCCGCAATTTCGATGCGATCTATTCCTACAATGCGGCGTATTCCTATGCGCTGGCAATCGCGTTGCTCTCGGATCGCCTGCGCGGCCGTGGCCCGATCGTAACGCCTTGGCCGACCAACGATCCCGGCTTGTCGCGAGCCGGCCGGCGCGAAGTGCAGGCTCTCCTGATCCGCCGCGGCTATGATCTCGACGGCAAGATTGACGGCGTCTTGGGCAAAAAGACGCAAGCCGCAATCGCCGATTTTCAGGCCCGTGCCGGGCTCAAGCCGGATGGGCGGGCGAGTCAATCGGTTCTCGCGGCGCTGCGCGCTCACTAGAGCGCGAGCAAAGAGACCGCGGGCGGCCGCCGTTTGCGCTCGATCAAAATGTGAGCGCGCCCCGGCCTATAGATTCGCAGCAGGAGAGTTCGTGTGCTCGCGAGGAATGCGCCAAGACCTGCGCTCACCCGGAATTGACTGGCGCGGATGCGCCGTTACCCTAAGGTCCTCTGAGAAAGGACTTACGCACGCGCATGCCTATCTCGGCTTGCAAGCTCGCCCGATATGGCTCGCTCCTGTCGGCGCTGACGGTTTCAGGTCTTGGCCTCGCGGCGAGCCCTCCCGTGCCGACGAACGGGGTTGGCGGCGTCATCGAATTATTCACCTCGCAAGGCTGTTCGTCCTGCCCACCGGCCGATCGCCTGCTCTCAACGATGGCGGGCGATCCCTCGCTCGTCGCGCTGAGCTTTCCGATCGACTACTGGGACTTCATCGGCTGGAAGGATACGCTTGCCTCGCCCGCTTTCACGGCGCGGCAGAAGGCCTATGCCGCGGCGCTGGGCGAGGGCCGCGTCTATACGCCGGAAGCCATCGTCGACGGCCTCTATGACGCGGTCGGCAGCGACAAGGGAGCCATCGATCATGCCGTCAAGATCGGCAAGGGGAGCAAGGGTGCGCTCAGCGTGCCGGTGCAGTTGCGCGAGTCGGGCGGCATCTTGCAGATCGACATAGGCGCCGGCAGCAACACGCCGGCCGGCATCTATGTGCTCCGCGTCGCCAAGTCCAGCACCGTCGTGATCAGCCGCGGCGAGAATTCCGGCCGCAGCGTCACCTACACGGACGTCGTGCGGGCGATGCATAAGGTCGGCGAGTGGAACGGGAAGCCGGAGAGCCTCGAGCTCACCGAATTGAAGAGCGACGGCGAGGGCTATGTCGTGCTCGTGCAGCAAGGCTCGGAACAAAACCCGGGCGCCATTCTTGCCGCGGCCAAAGGCCTCGGGCTTTGAGCGAGAGAGCAAGTCGCGCTGCGGCGCGTTGATCAAGTCCGAATTTTGCCCCGATCCCCAGTTTTCATGCCGGCGATTGCAAAGTCCAACCTTCGCCTCGTGCCAAGCGGCTGAAACAAGGTATCTTTCGGGAATGATTCGCTCTCTTCGTCTGGTTTCGGCCGCCGCCCTGGTCCTCTGCGGGTTGGGTACGGCGCCGGCGATCGCGCAAGCATCCGCGACGATGCGACTGGCGGCGGCCGATGACGCCGCGCCGACATCGGTCAAACACAAATCCAGCAAAGACAAGTCAAGCAAATCCGCAAAGGCCAAAGCGGCCAAAACCGCCAAAAAGGCCGCAGCGAACAAGAGGGAGGCAAGCGACCACGCCGGCAAGCCGGTGCAGATCGCGAGCTTCGGCGATTGGGGCGCCTTCCTCGTCGAGGGCAAGGAAAAGACTTGTTACGTGCTCGCCCAGCCGGCGCAGCGCGCTCCCAGCAAGCTCAAGCGCGATCCGGCCTATGTGTTCATTTCGAGCCGGCCCGGCGAAAACATCCATAACGAAGTCTCGATCACCATGGGCTTTCCGATGAAGGACGGCGGCGATGCCGAGGCCGATGTTGCCGGAACGAGTTTCGACCTTGTCTCGAAAGGGTCAAATGCCTGGGTCAAGAACCCGGCGCAGGAGGCCGAATTCATCGCCACGATGAAGAAGAGCGCGAAACTCGTCGTCAAAGCGGCTTCGGTCAAAGGCCATGTGACGACCGACAGCTATTCGCTCGCCGGACTGTCGCAGGCTCTCGAGCGCGTCGAGAAGGAATGTCGGTGAGGCTCGCCCGTCGCTGCCCTTCCCGATCGGGCGGCTTTGCGGCCCACAGAATATAAAGTGAGATGTTCTCCGGAATTGCAGAAGACACCGCGTTCTAATCAAAAGCCCAATCCAGTCGCGCATAGTAAAAATAATTTCATGAGCAACAATTTAGACTGAATCGGCCAGCTTAAAATCGTTTTTATTACCCTCCATCGGCCTGACACCCTATTTCGAGGGTAGTCACAGCGATTACGCACATGGTACGCTGGATTTCTTTCTTTGTTGCGGCCATCGGCCTGATGGCGCCATCCTGGGCGATGGCGCAGGATGCCTCCAATCCCTATAGCGAGCGCGTGGCAAACGCCTGCGCCGGCATGGGCCTCAATCCGAGCGAAGCGCCCTACTTCTTTTGCGCGTTGAGCCTTCAAGACGTCGCTGCTTCTGCGGCGGATGCGCGTCGCATTTCCGTGGCGCGCCGCGAATGCGCCCGCCACGGCTATCGGATCGGCACTCCCTCCTTCGCGAATTGCGTGCTCGATCGCGAAGAAAGCCTCTCTGCCGAGCAGAGGGCGGTTCGCGCACCGACCTCCGTAGGCCAGATCGCCGAAGATCCCTTCCGATCCTATCAGCGCGGCGACCGGACGGCGTCGGTGCGGCGTGCCTGTGCGGACGTCGGCCTCGTTCCGGGCTCGTCGGAATATACGAGCTGCGTCGGCAATCTGAACATGACGATGGACGATTCGAACATGGTGGGCAGCGATTGAGGTGAATCGGCCTTTGAGCGCAGGCGAAGTTCGGAACCGTATCGAGGGAAGCTGCCGTCATCTGCACACATGCCAAGCTGCTCGCCACCTTCTTCCGATGGCCGGATGTGGCGCCAATGACATCAAGCGCGAAGGTAAGACCCGGCGGCGGGGCAGCCTGTCAATCAGTCGCATTTCGCAGCGACCTCTTCTGAACTGAAGCCTCCATCGCTCGCCTGTCCTCTCCCCAGAGTGTGTCCAAAATCCCACAGAGGCGCACCAGATGCGCAAATTAGTCCACAATTTTCATTGACTATATGGATTACGTCTAGTTGGCTTACATCATAAATAAATCTGGGCGGGGGTCGTTATGCAGTCTGAATTCGGTAAATCTGCCGTAGCGTCATGGATTCGCGGCACAGCTCGACACAAGCTATTGATTCTTCTGGCCTCGACAAGCGTGTGGGCTATCTGCGGGAGACCCGCCGTCGCAGACGACGCCCAGATTCAAAAATTGGAAGCGGAGATCCAGCAGATCGAAGCGCGACACGAGGCCGAGATCAGGTCCTTACGGGCGGAGATCCGGCAGCTGCGCAGGCAAGCGCCCGGCGCCGTTGCGGCAGCCGGACTTGCGCCCGGACAGCCGCTTCCTCCGGGAGAACCGGTCCCGCAACTGCCTCCCAAAGTGGTGATGACCTACGATCGCGGCTACCACTTCGGCTTTTCCGACGCGAACGGATTCAACACGATCGAATTGTTCGGTCGTCTCCACGTCGATACGGGCGGCTATCTGGGCTATACGCCAGGACCGAAGACGTTGGACCAAGTTGGTCTCGCCAGCGGCATCGACTTGCGGCGCGCGCGTATCGGCGTGGTCGGCAAGTTCATGGATGACTGGCACTACGCGCTCGTCTACGACTTCGGCAACACCTCGGACGGCTATAACGACAACAATGCCTTGGCCAACGCCAATTCGGGCACAAGTCCGACCACATCAAACAACTTCTTGGGCGGCGTTGAAAACGCCTTTATCACTTACAATGGCTTCTATAATCACGGAGAGCAGTTCCCGGTGGCGATCGATCTTCCTGGTGTCCAGGATGTGCCCTGGACGCTCGAGGAAGCGACGAGTTCCAACGACATCATGTTCATGGAGCGCTCTTCTGCTCAAGTCGTCGCCACCGAGTTTGGCGGCGGCGATTTCCGTACGGCAGCGGGCGCGCACTCAAACAACGACCGCTATTGGGCAGGCGCCTATCTGACCGGTCCCAACTCCGGCGCTTTGCATACCGACGGTGCCTCCTGCATCGGCGCTACCGCCGGCACACCTTGCACCCCGACGCCTTCCGGATTTGGGCCTCAGCTATCCGGCCTCTTCCGCGCTTCCTATCAGATCGTTCAAACACAGAACGCGACGCTGCACGTCGGCTTCAACTATGCCAATCTGTTCGATCCGCGCCTCGGCGCCAACCTCGACGGCGTCCAGCTTTATGACAGGCCCGAGCTTCGCGTCGATCCGACCTATTTCCTCAACACGGGCAATATCCCGGCCCATGGTGGTGAGGTCTTCGGCGCCGAAGCGGCCGCCTCATTGCAGAATTTCTTCATCCAGGGCGAGTATTATCACTATGTCGTCGACACCCTGGTGAAGACGACACCGGTCGTCGCGGGCTACGGCACCGGCTGGACTGGCGGAGCGCCGGGGCCGGCCCTCAATTTCAACGGCGGTTATGCGGAGGCGAGCTATTCATTCGGCGGCAAGCGTCTCTACAACCCCGCGACAGGCGCCTATACCGGCGTCATTCCCGACAATCCCTTGGTGTTCGGCAGCAATGGCTGGGGTGCGCTCGAAGTCGCCGGACGCTTCAGCACCGTCAACCTCAATGATCCCAACCTGAACACCGGCGTACTCGGGCCCAACTATACGGTTCCAGGCTCGACTTCCAAGACGGGCTATGGCGGCAGCGCGCAAACGTCCTATGGCGCGGGTCTCAACTGGTATCCCAACTTGAACATGAAATTCATGCTCGATTATGAGCATGTCATCGTCGACAATCAGCAGTTGTTAGGTCCGGCCAACAGCCGCGGCGCTACGATCGACTGGATCGCCGGGCGCACGCAGATCATCTTCTGACGAAACGGCTCCGGCGGGGCGCCTTGAGCGACACACGCCGGAAAGGAAGACGCCACGACCCCCAAAGTGGCGTGAATTCCTCTTGTCCCGGGCCGGTGACCGCTGTGCCCGGGACATTTTATTGCTGATCCGCAATTTCGCGTGCGTCGAGGCCGCTGGGCGCCTGAAGATGTGCTTTGGTGTCGTCAGCACGAGACGGGATGGTTCATGCACGAAACAGATAAGGATCGAACCTGCGCGCGTCAGCGGTGCTCCCAAAGGGCCTAGCGGTTTGCCAGAGGAAGCATCGCGCCGCGCGACGCAGCACAATGCAAGATTATGCCGAACGTCGGCCTCTTCGCTGAATATCTGCATGAGCTTGCCGGTCCCGCGATCACGCTCGCGGGCGGGCATGGCGCGGATGTCGTCGTGGCGCAGATCGACATCAATTTCTAGCCCAGCGCGGCCCCTCCTCCGTCTTGTTCATCCTCGATGGCTGGCGCATAATACCTTAACAGCCGGGTGAACCGGACCATCGTGCAAAGTCACGGATTCGCGGCGCCCGCGCCACGGGAGGAACAGATGCTCGAGAGTCTCTATCCCGTCCATCCGGAATGGGAGCGCCGTGCCTTTATCGACGCCGCCAAATACGAGCAAATGTACGCGCGCTCGATCGCCGATCCCGACGGCTTTTGGGGCGACGAGGGCCTCCGCCGCATCGAATGGATCAAGCCCTTCACGAAGGTGAAGAACACGTCCTTCGGTCCGGGCCAGGTCTCGATCAAATGGTATGAGGACGGCGTCACCAATGTCGCCATGAATTGCATCGACCGGCATCTCGCTACGCGCGGCAATCAGACCGCGATCATCTGGGAAGGCGACGATCCGGCGCGATCGCTGCACATCACATACCGCCAATTGCACGACAAGGTCTGCCGTTTCGCCAACGTCCTGAAGGGCCAAGGCGTCAAGAAGGGCGATACGGTCACGATCTATATGCCGATGATCCCAGAGACGGCCTATGCCATGCTCGCCTGCGCGCGCATCGGGGCCATCCATTCCGTCGTCTTCGGCGGATTTTCGCCGGATTCAGTTGCCGGTCGCATCAGGGACTGCGGCTCGAAGCTCCTCATCACGGCAGACGAGGGGCTGCGCGGCGGCCGCAAGGTTCCACTGAAAGCGAATGCCGACATGGCGCTCGAAAAGGCGCCCGGCATCGTGACGAAGATGATCGTCGTGAAACAGACGGGCGGCGCGATCCCTTGGCAGGAAGGACGCGACATCTGGTACGCGGAAGCGGCAGCCGAGGCTTCGCCCGATTGTCCGCCGACCCCGGTGAATGCTGAGGATCCGCTGTTCATCCTCTACACGTCGGGATCGACCGGAGCGCCGAAAGGAGTCGTCCATACGACGGCCGGATATCTCATCTTTGCCTCGATGACGCACCAATATATTTTCGACTATCACGACGGCGACATCTATTGGTGCACCGCCGACGTCGGCTGGGTCACCGGGCACAGCTACATTCTCTACGGGCCGCTCGCCAACGGCGCGACGACCTTGATGTTCGAAGGCGTGCCGAACTATCCCTCGGTCTCCCGCTTCTGGGAGGTCATCGACAAGCATCAAGTCAACACTTTCTACACCGCGCCGACGGCGATCCGCGCCTTGATGGGGGCGGGCGACGGCCCGGTCAAGGCGACGAGCCGCGCCTCGCTGCGCCTGCTTGGTTCGGTCGGCGAGCCGATCAATCCGGAAGCCTGGCTATGGTTTTATAAGGTTGTCGGCGACAGCCGTTGCCCGATCGTCGACACCTGGTGGCAGACCGAGACGGGCGGCATTCTGATCACGCCCTTGCCCGGCGCCACGACCTTGAAGCCCGGCTCGGCAACGAAGCCCTTCTTCGGCATAAGGCCTGAGGTCGTCGATGGCGCAGGCGCCGTGCTCGAGGGGCCCTGCAGCGGCAATCTGGTCATCGCCGATTCCTGGCCCGGCCAGATGCGCACCCTGTTCGGTGACCACGAACGGTTCGTGAACACTTACTTCGCTCCCTATCCCGGCAAATATTTTACGAGCGACGGCTGCCGGCGCGACGCCGACGGCGACTATTGGATCACCGGGCGGGTCGATGACGTGATCAACGTCTCCGGCCATCGGCTGGGCACGGCGGAGGTCGAAAGCGCGCTCGTCGCCCATGTGCTCGTCTCGGAGGCGGCCGTCGTCGGCTATCCGCACGACATCAAGGGCCAGGGCATCTATGCCTATGTGACCTTGATGGCCGGCTCCGAGGGCTCGGACGATCTCCGCAAGGAGCTCGTCGCCTGGGTGCGGCAGGAAATCGGTCCGATCGCGACGCCCGATATCGTGCATTTCGCGCCCGGCCTGCCGAAGACGCGGTCGGGCAAGATCATGCGCCGTATCCTGCGCAAGATCGCCGAACTTGAGTTCCATGCGCTCGGCGATATCTCCACGCTCGCCGACCCGGGCGTCGTCGAGGACCTGATCCGTGACCGCAAGAGTCACGCGGGCCATCACCACGACGCCGTCAAGAAAGCGTGAGGCCGCGCGCCGCACTGCGGCGCCGATGCCACACGTCAACGACATTTTAACGCGATTGCGCGAAAGATCTTCATGGGCGTGCGGCAATTCCCTATTGTCGCACGGGTTATCTTTCGTTGCGCGCGGGGGCGTCATGATCGCGTGGGGGCAACGGAGCGGCCTTGCTCCGGTAATTTGTGCGTTTGTCCTTTCGAGCGCCGCGATCGGCTTGTTTGGGGTGGGCTGCACGTCCGCGAGCGCGCATGAGGTCGTCGCGTTCCGCGGCGATTATCCGGCCGGCGAGATCATCATCTGCCAGCACGAGCGCAAGCTCTACTTTACCGAAGGAAACGGCCAGGCGATCCGCTACCCGATTGCCGTCGGCATGCCGGGCAAGGCCTGGCTCGGCCCGAGCGCCGTCGAAGGCAAGTACATTGCGCCGGCCTGGTCGCCGCCGGCCATCGTCTCCCGCGATCATCCCGAGCTTCCGAGCGTAAGCCCGGGCGGCTCGCCGCATAATCCGATGGGCGCTGCGGCGATCACTCTCACGCGCTACCAGGTCGCGATCCACGGCACGAACAGATGGATGCGCAGGTCGGTCGGCACGGCGGCCTCCTATGGCTGCATCAGGATGTACAACGAGGATGTGGTTGACCTTTACCAGCGCGTGAACGTCGGCACGCCGGTCATCGCCATTCCCTGAACCATCTATCGGCACTATTCGAAGCTGACGCCCCGCACTAGATTGCAGGGTGGAGGAATGATGCCGGATGCTCAATCGACATCCACGACGTGTTGCATCGTCGGCGGCGGTCCGGCCGGCATGATGCTCGGCTTTCTGCTGGCCTGCGCCGGCATTGCCACAATCGTTCTGGAGAAGCACGCCGACTTCCTCCGCGACTTCCGCGGCGACACGATCCATCCCTCGACGCTCCAGGCGATAGACGAGCTCGGCCTGCTCGACGAGTTCCTCGCCTTACCGCATCAGCAGGCGCGGGTTCTCTCGGGCAAGGTCGGCGATGTCACCATTCCGCTTGCCGATTTCTCGCATCTGCCGACCAAGGCGAAGTTCATCGCGCTCATGCCGCAATGGGATTTCCTCAATTTTCTCGCCGGCAAGGCGAAGCTCTATCCGACCTTCCGGCTGATGCTGAAAGCTGAAGTCGATGGGCTCATCGAAGAAGGAGGAATGGTCCGCGGCGTCACTGCCAAGACGCCGGATGGACGGCTTAAGGTCAGGGCCGATCTGACGGTCGGCGCCGACGGTCGCCATTCGATCGTGCGCGCCAAGGCAGGCTTTACGCCCAAGAACATCGGCGCGCCGATGGACGTGCTGTGGTTCCGGCTGAGCTGGCGCCCGAGCGACCCCGACGAAACCTTCGGCCGAATAGACTATGGCCAAATTCTTGTCCTCCTTCAGCGCGGCGATTATTGGCAATGCGCCTATGTCATTGCCAAAGGCGGGTTTGACCAGATGAAGAGCCAAGACATCGCGGTCTTGCGCAGCCGCATCGCCGAGCTCGCGCCCTTCGTCGCCGACCGCGTGGCAGAGCTGAAGACCTGGGATGATCTCAAGCTGCTCACCGTCGCCGTCGATCGGTTGCCGCTGTGGCACAGGCCGGGACTTCTCTGCATCGGCGATTCCGCGCATGCCATGTCGCCGATCGGCGGGGTCGGAATCAATGTCGCGATCCAGGACGCGATTGCCGCCGCCAACATCTTGGCGCCGGCCTTGCGGCAAGGAGGGCCGCCGCCGGACAGCCTGCTCGCCGCAGTGCAGAGGCGGCGCGAGCCGGCCGTCAAGCTGACTCAGGCCATGCAGGTCTTCATTCAGAACCGAGTGATCTCGAACGTGCTTCATGAGCAGGGCAAGATCACCCCGCCCTGGTATCTTCGGCTTCTCACTGATCTGCCTTGGACGCGGCGCCTGACAGCCCGTTTCATCGGTCTGGGATTCCGCGTGGAGCGGGTAAAAAGCTCGCATGCTAAGCTGCCGTGATCGGGCAAGCTCAATGCCTGCGATATGATAAGGTTGACGAAAGCCCCTCCGGATCACCCGCCCCATGGATCGTTTCGACCTCTCCGAGCCGCTCTATGCGCTTGAGACCCATCGCGCCGACATGGGCGAGGTGACGATTGCCGATCTCTTCGCCAAGGATCCGGAAAGATTCGCCGACTTCCACGTCGAGCTCGACGATGTTCTGTTCGACTTCTCCAAACACAGGCTCGATCGGACGACGCTCGCGCTGCTCGTCGATCTCGCCCGCGCCGCGAAGGTGGAGGAGCGCCGCGCTGCGCTCTTTGCCGGCGAGATCGTCAACCCGACCGAAGCACGCCCGGCGCTCCACATGGCGCTGCGCAATATGAGCGGCGCGCCCATGCTGGCGGGTGGCGTCGATGTCATGCCCGAGGTTCTTGCCGAACGGCGCAAGATGCTCGCCTTCGCGGAGGATGTGCGCAATGGTGTGATCAGGAGCACGACCGGCGAGGCTTTCACCGATATCGTCAACATCGGCATCGGCGGCTCGGACCTCGGACCGGCGATGGCGGCCCAAGCGCTCTCGCCTTTCGTTTCGCCGCATCTGCGCCTGCATTTCGTCGCCAATGTCGACGGCGCCGATCTCGCCGATCGATTGAAGGGCCTCGCGCTCGAGCGCACCCTTTTCATCATCTGCTCGAAGACATTTACAACGCTCGAAACGATGACCAACGCGGCCGCCGCGCGCGGGGCGGTGGTGGAAAAGCTCGGCGAGGCCGCCATTGCCGCGCAGTTCTGCGCGGTCTCGACGGCGCCGAATGAAGTCGCTGCCTTCGGCATCCAAGATGATCGCCGCTTCCTCTTCTGGGATTGGGTCGGCGGCCGCACTTCGATCTGGTCCTCGATTGGGCTGTCGCTCGCCATCGGCATAGGCGCGGCGCAGTTCGAAGATTTTCTACGCGGCGGCGAGACGATCGACCGGCATTTCCTGGCCGCGCCGCTCGCCGGCAACGTGCCGGTGCTGATGGCGCTCATCGAGATCTGGTATCGCAATTTCTGGGACTATGCGGCGCAGGCGGTGATCCCCTACGATCAGCGGCTGGCGCGCTTTCCCGCCTATCTGCAGCAGCTCGAGATGGAATCGAACGGCAAGTCCGTCGATCTCTCGGGCGCGCGCATCGAATCGGCAACTGGGCCGATCATCTTCGGCGAGCCGGGCACTAATGCGCAGCACGCCTTCCTCCAGCTCTTTCACCAGGGGACCGAGATCGTGCCGGTCGATTTCCTCGTCGCCGCCGAGCCGACCGCCGCCGATCCCCATCAGCACAATCTGCTCGTCGCCAATTGCCTCGCCCAAAGCGAAGCTTTGATGCGCGGACGCACGCGCGAGGACGTCGAAGCGCGGCTGCGCGGCCAAGGCGCCCCCGAAGAGAAGATCGCGGCGCTGGCGCCGCACAAAGCTTTCGCCGGCAACCGGCCGTCGAGCACGTTCCTCTATAAGCAACTCACGCCGCGCGTCCTCGGCCAACTGATCGCGCTCTATGAGCACAAGGTCTTCGTGCAATCGGTCATCTGGAACATCGATCCCTTCGACCAATGGGGCGTCGAGCTCGGCAAGGAACTGGCGCTGCGTCTCGCGCCGCTCGTCGCGGATGATCGTGCCGCGCTCGACGGGCTCGATTCCTCGACCGTCGGGCTCATCGCGCATATGCGGAAGTTGAAGGAGGGGTGAGGGCGACGAGCGTCGCCCTCTCCCCGCTTGCGGGGAGAGGGTAGGGTGAGGGGCCGGGTGATTTGCCGGCACCCGAAGGCCCAGCCGATCTGATGAGGTTCCGCCCTTGCGCACGCATTACAATCTCATCGCCGGGCAGAACATCGAGCGCCTCGCAGCCTTGAGCGACGGCGTCTTCGCCGTCGCCATCGCTGATCTGAGGCCGCGCGGGTCGACCGCCTCTCGATCATGCGATTGCGAGCATGCTGCAGGAAAGCATGCTCGAGGAAGCGAAGTGCGGGCCGAAGCGGGCGGCGCTATTTCAAATGCTTGGCAAGGAACTTGTTCATCTCGAACATCGTGACCTGCTTCTTGCCGAAGACAGCGGCGAGCTTGTCGTCGGCGAGGATCTCGCGCTTGTTCGCCGGGTTCTGCAGCTTGTGCTTCTTGATATAGGCCCAGACCTTGCTCACCACTTCGGTGCGCGGCAGCGGTTCGGAGCCGACGACCGCGGCGAGCTCCTTCGACGGCTGCAGCGGCTTGTTGAAGGCGCTCGGGGCAGCGGGCCCTTTCTTGGCGGTTGAGGCTTTCTTCGGTGCACTCGTCATCGCTTTGTCTCCGATCGAATCTGCGCGAACCCTCAGACGGTCTGTAACCCAAAATCACCGATATCCGAAACGCCGCAAGGGGGATTTGGGGGGTAAAGGCGAATTATACCAAGGCAATTCTCGAGCCGCGGCGGTATAGGCGGCCAAGCGCGGCGCCGGGAGGGCCACAAGGGGCAGGAATCGGGCGGTTGAGCTATGCGTTATACGCATAGCTGACTGAGCAAGGCGCGCCAAGACGCTTCCGTCCATCAGCCTTGGCTCTTCCGGTTACGCCGCGCGAGCGTGCGCAGCCGCAATGCGTTGAGCTTGATGAACCCCGCCGCGTCGCGGTGGTCATAGGCAACCGCCCCTTCCTCGAAGGTGACGAGGTCCTGGTCGTAAAGGGAAAAGGGGCTCGCGCGGCCGACGACGGCGGCAGAGCCCTTATAGAGCTTCAGCCGAACCCGGCCAGTGACGAATTCCTGGCTGCGGTCGATCAGCGCCTGCAACATTTCGCGTTCGGGCGAGAACCAGAAGCCGTTGTAGATGAGCTCGGCATATTTCGGCATCAGCTCATCCTTCAAATGCGCGGCGCCCTGGTCGAGCGTGATCTGCTCGATGCCGCGATGCGCCGCAAGTAGGATCGTTCCGCCCGGCGTCTCATACATGCCGCGCGACTTCATGCCGACGAAGCGGTTCTCGACGAGATCGAGGCGGCCGATGCCGTTGGCGCGGCCAAGCTCGTTCAGATACGCAAGCAAGGCGGCGGGCGACATTTTCACGCCGTCGACGGCAATGGGGTCGCCCGACTTGAAATCGATCTCGATGAAGGTCGCCCTGTCCGGCGCGTCCTCCGGATTAACGGTACGCGAATAGACATAATCCGGCACAGGCGCGCCCGGGTCTTCCAGCACCTTGCCTTCCGAGGAGGTGTGAAGAAGGTTGGCGTCGACCGAAAAGGGCGCCTCGCCGCGCTTGTCCTTGGCGATCGGGATCTGATTCTGCTCGGCGAAAGCAAGGAGCGCGCTGCGCGAGGTCAGATCCCATTCGCGCCAGGGCGCGATGACCTTGATGTCGGGCTCGAGCGCATAATAGGAAAGTTCGAAGCGCACCTGGTCATTGCCCTTGCCGGTGGCCCCATGCGCGACCGCGTCGGCGCCGACCTTCCGGGCGACCTCGATCTGTTTCTTGGCGATCAGCGGCCGGGCGATCGAGGTGCCGAGAAGATAGAGCCCCTCGTATTCGGCATTGGCGCGAAACATCGGGAAGACGTAGTCGCGGACGAATTCCTCGCGCAGATCCTCGATGAAGATATGCTCGGGCTTGATGCCGAGCATGAGCGCCTTCTGCCGCGCCGGCTCGAGTTCCTCGCCTTGGCCGAGATCGGCGGTGAAGGTCACGACCTCGCAGCCATAGGTCGTCTGCAGCCATTTCAGGATGATCGAGGTATCAAGCCCGCCCGAATAGGCGAGGACGACGCGTTTGATCGCTTTATCTTCGGGCATTTGGTTCTCTTTGCGGGATTTTGGCGGTCGCCCGACTATAGTGGCGGAGCGTGGCCGCGCAATACGGCTTGATGGAAGCGACGACCGGATCCGCGTGAGTCTCGGTTGCGCGCAGTCACAGTCGGACCCCGGCTTTCGCATATTCCACGAGGGTGCTGTCCCAGTTTGAACTTCCGCTCACGGCCCCGCTGGGCGATAGCGTGCCTGATTAGTCCTGGGGCGACGGCGTCGTCGGGCAGTTCGGGGTGAGATCTAGATGGTGAGTCCCGCTAGGGCTAGGACTCAGCGAATACGCACCATGCGCCG
>DATFNQ010000071.1:0-14328 GCA_035266305.1 Methylovirgula sp. | reverse complement strand
CCCGAAGACCACGACATTCCGGGCGCACCCGCCGCAACGATAATGGTCGGACCGAGCCGCTCGCAATTCTGATCCTGCCACATCATCGGCCGCGCGAGCAAAAGCCACCTCAGACGGCGCGCGTGACGCGGCCGCCGACGCCCTCGAAGGCCCCTTTCGTCAGCGCGCAATAGAGCAAGCGCTGCGGGTCGACCGGCCCGGGAAAGACGAGTCTGCCCACCGGCGCCGGCTCGAATCCCATCCGTCCGTAGTAGGCCATGTCGCCGACGAGAAGCACGAGATGATGACCGGCGGCGCGCGCCGCTTCGAGCGATTTCATCACGAGCGCCTCGCCGATGCCGGCCGAGCGGAAGGCCGGTTCCACGCTGAGCGGACCGAGCAGAAGGGCCGGCTTTCCGCCGCAGCGGATGGGCGTCATGCGGTTGGCGCCGACGAGCAGTCTCCCGACGCGCGCGACGTAGGAGAGGCTATAATCCGCCGGCACCCCTTCGCGCAGTCTGTAGGCCGAACGGGCAAACCGGCCCGGCCCAAAAACCCTCTCATCAAGTTTTTCGATCGCGGCCTGATCGGCCGCCACTTGCGGCGCAAGAACGAGCGTCAGATCCGACATGGCTCTGTGCTTTTAGGCGGGATCGTCTCCGATGGAATCGATCCTGCCCCAGATTCTTTCGCTATCGCATGATCTTTTCGCAAAACCGGTTCCCACTTTTGCGGATCATGCTCTAACATCGCCGCCCTGACGCCGCAATTGATCACCAGATCTCAGCGGCCGGAGCACCCTTCAAGACTTCGGCGATCCGGACGCGCGTGGCCCGACTGGTGCCTTCGGGTAAGGCATCGGCCGGAAAGAATCGCGCCTCTGCGATCTCGAAATTCGGCCGGTGCGGCGAGATACGGAAATTCCGGATGACGTAACAGGCGACATGAGCGCGGCGCGAGCCCTTCGGTTTGAAGAAGAGCCCGTGGAGGAGCGGGCTTGCAAGAAGCTCGACATTGGCCTCTTCGAAAAGCTCGCGGGCAAGCGCGGCTTGTACCGATTCGCCCGCCTCCACCGCGCCACCCGGCAGATACCAGCCGGAAACATAGGTGTGGCGAACCAAGAGAACGCAGTCCTGCTGGTCTTGCCGCTCGACGACGAGACCGCAAACGCTAAGCCGCAGCGGCCGAATGAGGTTTCTTCCGCGCTCCGCGCCATAAGCGACGAGCAGACGTAAGAAGGTGGCGAGATCCATCCTTTGTGACCTTTCGCAAAGGTTGCGCGGCGACGTGTTCCTCGGCTAGATTAGAATTATTCAAATTCCTTGAAGCCGAAACGGCCTGGCTGAGACATAGGAGATTCGGGGTTGAAGCGCTTTTCGCAATTGAACGAAAGGGAGATTCTCGCGGTGGCAATCGACGCCGAGGCTGACGACCAACGCGTCTACTTGGCCTTTGCCGAGGATCTGCACGAGCGCTATCCGGCGACCGCCGCCATGTTCAAAAGCATGGCCGAAGTGGAAGCCTCGCATCACGACACGCTGCTCAAGGCCTATCAGCAAAAGTTCGGGCCCAATCTCCTGCCGATCCGACGCACCGACATCAGCGGCTTCATGAAGCGCCGCCCGGTTTGGCTCATTCGCAATCTGCCGATCGCGACGATCCGCAGAGAGCTCGAAATCCGCGAGGCGGAGTCCTACGGCTTCTATACGAAGGCGGCGATGCAGGCCAAGGACCCGGCGATCCGCAAATTGCTGGACGATCTCGCGCAGGTCGAGAAGAACCACGAAGCAGTCGTCAGCGACATCGAAACCGAATTTCTGCCGCCGGCCGAACGCGAGAAGGAAGCGGCAACCGACCGCCGCGCGTTCGTCTTGCAATATGTGCAGCCGGGCCTTGCCGGCCTGATGGACGGCTCGGTATCGACCCTCGCGCCGCTGTTCGCGGCGGCCTTCGCCACCCACAACACTTGGGCGGCATTCCTCGTCGGCCTTGCCGCGTCCGTCGGGGCCGGCATCAGCATGGCCTTCGCCGAGGCTCTGTCAGACGACGGCGCCTTGACCGGCCGCGGCACGCCCTGGTTGCGCGGCCCGATCTGCGGCATCATGACGGCCGTCGGCGGTCTCGGCCATACCCTGCCCTATCTCGTTCCGAACCACGTGCCGAACGCCTTCGCGATCGCGACGGCGATCTCCGGCGTGGTCGTTTTCTTCGAACTTTGGGCTATCGCCTGGGTGCGTGCGCATTATATGGATACGCCGCTGCTGCAAGCGATCTTCCAGATCGTGCTCGGCGGCGTGATCGTGCTTGCCGCGGGGATTCTCATCGGCAACGCTTGACGCGATCCAATCGCGGCCGTCCGGAGCGTACCGCAGGTGAGTCTCGTCCTTGCCCATTTGTCCGATGCGCATATCGGCCCGCTGCCGCGGCCGCGGCGGCGCGAACTCATCGGCAAGAGGTTCACCGGCTATCTCAATTGGACGCGCGGGCGAGCCCAGATCCATGACATGGATCTGCTCTCAAGCCTCGTTGCCGACCTCAAGGCCCAGAATCCCGACCACATCGCGATGACCGGCGACATTCTGAACATTGGACTGAAGGCCGAATATCCGCTCGCCCGTGCCTGGCTCGAAACGCTCGGGCCCGCGCACGACGTGAGCTTCGTTCCCGGCAATCACGACGCCTATGTCAAGGCAACCATGCCGGATCTCGCCGCGACCTTCGTGCCCTGGACGACGGGCGACGCGGGCAGCCCCTCCTTCCCTTATCTCAGGGTGCGCGACGGCGTCGCGCTTATCGGCCTCTCGTCCGCGGTGCCGACGCCGCCTTTCATCGCCTCCGGACGGCTCGGTCGGCGGCAATGCGAAGCCTGCGCGACACTGCTCAGCCGGTGCGCCCGGCAAGGCCTGGTGCGCGTCGTCATGATCCATCATCCGCCCTACAGAGGCGGCGCGAGATTGGGCCGTGCGCTCGCCGACGCCGACGCCTTCGAGGCGATGATCCGCCAAAGTGGCGCGGAGCTTGTCATCCACGGCCACAATCACCGTCTGTCGGTCGTCCATTTGGAAGGGCCCGGAGGCAAGGTGCCGGTCGTCGGCGTCGCCTCGGCTTCGGCGCGGCGCGGCACGGCGGATCACCGCGCCGGCTACAATATTTTCGAGATCGACGGCACGACCAAGGATCATCGAATCAAGGCGCGGATGCGCGGCTTCCGGCCAGGCGGGCGCGAGATCGGCGATCTTCGGCCAATCGGGCTATAAGGCCGGCGGCGCGCTGATGACGCGCATGCCTCTCAAGCGACGCACTTCGCGAGCCGAATGCATGACCTTCGAAATCCGCCAGCTCTTGTGCCTCTCGGATAATTTGGGCGTCCTCCTGCATGAGCCGGAGACCGGCGCAACCGCCGCAATCGATGCGCCGGAGGCGGGTCCCATCCTCGCCGCGCTTACGGAGGCAAACTGGCCGCTCACCGATATTCTCGTCACCCATCATCATGCCGATCACGTGCAAGGTATACGGGACCTCAAATCCGCGTTCCCAAACGTCCGTATCACCGGCCCCGCGAGAGAAGCGGCGAAGATCGGCAGGCTCGACCGCGAGGTTGAGGACGGTGACAGCGTCTTTATCGGAACTCACGCGGCCAAGGTGATCGCAGTGCCGGGACACACGCTCGGCCATGTCGCCTATTGGTTCGATCGTGACGGACTGCTGTTTGCCGGCGACACCCTCTTCGCCATGGGCTGCGGCCGTCCGTTCGAGGCGCCGCCCGAGGTTCTCTATCATTCTCTGCTGAAGCTCGCGGCACTGCCGGATGAAACGCAGATCTATTGCGGCCATGAATATACGCTCGCCAATGCGCGCTTCGCCTTGAGCGTCGATCCGGGCAACGAGGCTTTGCGGCAACGCGCCGAAGCGGTCGCGGCGCTGCGTGCCGAAGGGCGTCTGACGCTGCCGACCCAGATGGGCCTCGAACGGGCGACCAATCCCTTCCTTCGCGTTGCGGAGCCGCCGATCCAGGCGAGCCTCGGCCTCTCAGGCGCGGATCCAGCAGAGGTCTTCGCGGCATTGCGGGAACGCAAGAACAGGGCTTGAGGCGGGGATATCGCGGAAAACCTCGTCCCTGGCCGGCTGATTGGCGGATGCCGGAGCGGCTCCGGATATCTATGTTATACAGGTTCTTAACACGAGGCTGATAGGTGTCCTGCTTCGGGATCGAGCTGAGGCGCCGACCTCGGACAAAGCGCGAGCCAGAGGCCGAGTTCATGGCGCATCTGCGGGAAGGAAATGCCGATGCCTCGCCGTCACCGGCGCTGCCCGATCCGCGTGCCATCCTGAACTCGATCGGCGAAGCGGTTTACGACTGGGACATCGTCACCAACCGGCTGGTCTTCGGGCCCAACACGGCGGAAATCCCGGATTTCGCCGAATTCGCTGAAATTGCCTCCGGTCGGGCTTATGCCGAACATGTGGCGCCGGACAGCCCGAGCTCGCGCTTCGAGGCCGTCATGGGCTCGGCAGAGCGCGACTGCGGCGGCGGCGTCTCCTATCAGGTCATTTACGGTCTCGCCGGCAAGGCAAAGGATCGAGCGGGTCGACAGAAGATCGTTTGGATCGAGGACACAGGCCGCTGGTTCGCCGGCTCCGACGATCGCCCCGCCCGGGCGCATGGGCTCGTTCGAGTCATCACCGATCGCTACGAGGCCGAGCGCCAGCTCGCGCGCCAATCGCGTTATGATGCGCTCACCGGAGCGCTCAATCGCGCCCCCTTCATTGAGCACGTCTCAGCTCTGCTGCCCGAGTGCATACGCAAGGGCGGCTCCCACGCGATCCTGCTCGCCGGCATCGACAATCTTGCCGTCCTCAACGAGGCCTATGGCTATGACGTCGGCGACGAGTTGATCGCGGCGACGGCGGCGAGATTGCGCGTCGAGATGCGCGCGACCGATCTCATGGCGCGCTACGCCGGCAATAAGTTCGCGCTTCTGATCGAAGGCTGCAACGGCGAGCAGATGAATGCGGCGGCAGCACGTTTCCTCGCCGTCGTAGAAGCGGCTCCGCTCGCCACCAAGGCGGGGCAGATTGCGGCCTCGATGCGAATCGGCGGGGTCGTCGTCCCGCAACAGGGTCGCAGCGCCCAAGCCGCCCTCCACCATGCCGAGGAGGCGCTCGCGGCGACACGCAGGTCGGGAGGCAACCGCTTCGTCGCCTTTGCGCCAAGTCTAGTGCGTGACGATAAGCGCCTGAATATCCTGCACGTTTACGATGAAATCGTCGCCGCGCTCAAGGATTCGCGGATCACGCTGGCTTTGCAGCCTGTCGTCTCAGCCAAGACTCGGGAGATTGCCTTCCATGAAGCGCTGGCGCGCGTTGTCGGCAAAGACGGCAAACCCGTTCTGCCGGCCAATATTTTCCCGGTGGCGGAAAAGACCGGGCTGGTGCGGCTCATCGACCACCGCATGCTCGAGCTCGTGGTGGCCGAGCTTGCCAGCAACCCGCTGCGCCATATCGCAATCAATGCGTCGGGGGCGACGGTCCTCGATATCCAGTGGCCCGATAGGCTGCGGGCGGCCTGCGCCCACAACAATGTCGCGGCGCGGTTGACCGTCGAGATCACCGAGACCTGCGCGATCGCCGATCTCGAGGCGACCGGCCGGGCGATCGCGGCCATGCAGTCCTGCGGCGTGAAGGTCGCGATGGACGATTTCGGCTCCGGCCATACGTCGTTCCGCAATTTGCGCAACCTCCGCGTCGACCTGTTGAAGATCGACGGCGCTTTCATCCAGAACCTGGCGAGATCCGAAGACGATCGTTTCTTCGTCCGCACCCTCGTCGATCTTGCCCGTCACCTCGAAATTCCGATCGTCGCGGAATGGGTCGAGGATGCCCAGTCGGCCGCGATCCTGACCGATTGGGGAGTCGATTACCTTCAAGACTATTATTTCGGGCAGCCTCAGGCCGTCGGGGCCGTGACACCCTCCGCGGCCGCCTGAAAAACGCGGTCCTCATTCCTTCGGGGTGAGCCCTTCGAGCCTTCTCTGCAGCTCATCGAGCTGACGTTTCATTTCATCGAGATCTGATTTTGCTCCGGATTCGCTCGGGGTTTCCTGCGGCTTCTCGGAGCCGCCTGGCGTTGCCAATGTTGCGAAGGGCGAAAACATCGACAAAGCCTGGCTGAAGATCGCCATGTTCTTGCGGGCCTGTTCTTCGAGCGAGCCGAACATCTGCCGCGTGGGGCCGGTCAGCGGCGAGGCGAAGGCGTTGGCAAATTGCTCTCGAAATTTCTGCTGATCGCTCGTGAGCTTATCGATCGTGAATTCGAGATAGCTCGGCACCAGCATTTGCATGCTGTCGCCGTAGAAGCGGATGAGCTGCCGCAGAAATGCGATCGGCAGGAGGGCCTGGCCGTTCTTGCCTTCTTGCTCGAATATGATCTGGGTGAGCACCGAGCGGGTGATTTCTTCACCGGTCTTGGCGTCGTAAACGACGAAATCCTCGCCCTTCTTCACCATACCGGCGAGATCTTCGAGCGTCACGTAGGCGCTCGTGCCGGTATTATAGAGACGCCGGTTGGCGTATTTCTTGATAGTGATGGGTTGCTTATCGTTGGCCATGGTCCATCAACACCCTTTGTCCGAGGCAAGCTGACCGCATGGAGAGCGTGACCTCCACAAAGACCATAAGCGTTTTATTGCTCTGCGAAAACCGAAATTCTGTCGAGTTTGATCGCCGGCGCCGCTATGCTTGACCATTGCCAGCCGGAAATGCTTGAGAATGATCAATGTCAATGAAACGACGCGGGCTCGTCCTTAAGATCCAGCCCAGTCGGTCACGGGAGAAATAGGAATGTCACGCGATATCGTCATCGTGGGGGCGGCGCGCACCGCCGTCGGATCTTTCAACGGGGCCTTCGCCAATACGCCCGCGCATGAGCTCGGCGCCGTTGCGTTGACCGCGGCGCTCGAGCGCGCCAAGCTCGCAAAAGACGAGGTCGACGAGGTCATCCTGGGACAGATCCTGACGGCGGGGGAGGGCCAGAATCCAGCCCGCCAGGCGGCGATGAAGGCCGGCATTCCGCAAGAAAAGACAGCCTGGAGCCTGAATCAGGTGTGTGGCTCGGGCCTGCGGGCCGTCGCGCTCGGCCTCCAGCAGATCGCCAATGGCGACGCCAAAGTCATCGCCGCGGGCGGCCAGGAAAGCATGTCCCAGGCGCCGCATGCCGCGCATCTGCGCGCCGGCACGAAGATGGGCGATGTCAAATTCACCGACATCATGCTGCGCGACGGCTTGATCGATGCCTTTAACGGCTATCATATGGGCGTGACGGCGGAGAACATCGCGACCAAATGGCAGATCAGCCGTGAAGAACAGGATAAGTTCGCGCTGGGCTCCCAAAACAAGGCGGAAGCGGCGCAGAAGGCCGGCAAGTTCGCCGAGGAGATCGTCCCCTTCACGGTTGCAACACGCAAGGGAGACATCCTCGTAGACGCGGATGAATTTATCCGCGCCGGCACCACGCTCGAGGCCTTGGCCAAGCTCAAGCCCGCTTTTTCCAAGGATGGGACCGTCACCGCCGGCAATGCGTCCGGGATCAATGACGGCGCCGCGGCGGTCGTCCTGATGAGCGCCGACGACGCCAAGGCGCGCGGCCTCACCCCCCTCGGCCGGATCGCCTCTTGGGCGACCGCCGGCGTCGATCCCTCGATCATGGGCAGCGGCCCGATTCCAGCGTCGCGCAAGGCGCTTGAGAAGGCCGGCTGGAAGGTCAAGGATCTCGACCTCATCGAAGCCAACGAGGCCTTCGCCGCCCAGGCGCTCGCCGTGAACAAGGATATGGGCTGGGACCCGGCGATCGTGAACGTCAATGGCGGAGCCATTGCGATCGGCCATCCGATCGGCGCTTCGGGCGCGCGGATCCTCGTCACCCTGCTTTATGAGATGCAGCGGCGCGGCGCGAGCAAAGGCCTTGCCACGCTCTGCATTGGCGGCGGCATGGGTATCGCGCTCACGGTCGAGCGCTAAGCGCGTAGGTGCGCGAACCGGAATCGCGCAACAGAAGAGAGAGTCCCGGCTATTCGGATTGGACTTCAAGAAAACTAATCGCCTGGCGATAGCACAAGCGAAGGGGTAGGAAACACATGGGTCGCGTCGCGGTGGTGAGTGGCGGCACGCGCGGGATCGGCGCGGCCATCAGCAGGGCTTTGGCGGCCTCGGGCTATCGGGTCGCCGCGGTCTATCACGGCAATGACGAGGCGGCCGCCAAGTTCAAATCGGAAACCGCCATTCCCGTCTATAAGTGGGATGTTTCGGACTACGCGGCCTGCATCGCCGGGCTCAGCGCCGTCGGCGCCGATCTCGGGCCGATCGACATCCTGGTCAACAACGCCGGCATCACGCGCGATTCCATGCTCCATAAGATGACGCCGGAGCAATGGTATGCGGTCATCAACACCAATTTGAATTCGCTCTTCAACATGACGCGGCCGGTGATCGAGGGCATGCGCAGCCGCGGCTTTGGACGCATCGTCAACATATCCTCGATCAATGGCCAAAGAGGGCAGATGGGCCAGACCAATTATGCCGCCTCCAAGGCCGGCGATATCGGCTTCACAAAATCCCTGGCGCAGGAGAATGCCGGCAAAGGCATCACCGTCAACGCCGTCTGTCCCGGCTATATTGCGACCGAGATGGTGAAAGCGGTGCCGAAGGACATTCTGGAAAAATCCATCCTCCCGCAGATACCGGTTCGCCGCCTGGGCGAGCCTGAGGAGGTCGCGCGTTGCGTCGTCTTCCTCGTCGCCGACGAGGCAGGGTTCATCACCGGGGCAACCCTTTCGGTGAACGGCGGGCAATATATGGTCTAAAGCGACCCCGGGCGGGCAACACCGCTCGGCGGCGCATCTCACTCCTGCGCGGTCTTCGGCTTGAGCACCTGGCGGCCGCGATACATTCCGGTCTTGAGGTCGATGTGATGCGGCCGGCGCAGCTCGCCCGAATCCTTGTCTTCGACATAGGTCGGCGCCTTCAGCGCGTCCGCCGAGCGGCGGAAGCCCCGCTTCATCGGAGAGGTCTTTCGTTTCGGAACGGCCATATCAACTCCAAAATAGCCGGATGGTCTAGTCGAGGCGGCTGATACACCGGAACAGCGGCCTTGGCTACCCCAAACGGACGCTCCCGGAAAACATCAGTTTCGATAGACCGGCTCTCCGCGAGCCTGCCGGATACTGCCGTCATGGCCGTTTCGGAACTTACTTCACGCAGCTCAAGAATCCTGGCCTCTCTCTCACCCGCCTTTCGACGATCCGCGCATGAATAGTGACACGCCAATTCGGATGCAGCACGCTGCGGCCATAGGGGTCGGGAAGCACTGCGGCAAGCAGCGCCGCCTCATGAAGATCGAGATCCGCGGCGCTCTTGTTGAAATAAGTCTGCGCCGCCGCCTCGGCCCCGAAGATGCCGTCGCCCCATTCGGCGATGTTCAGATAGATTTCGAGAATGCGGCGTTTCGGCCAGACGCGATCGAGGACAAGAGCGAGCGGTATCTCGAGCGCCTTGCGGACATAGGAGCGCCCCGGCCACAGGAACAGGTTCTTCACCGTCTGCATCGTGATGGTCGAGGCGCCGCGGCTGGCACCGCCGATGCCGCCCGCATCGATCACCTCGCGCATGGCGCCCCAGTCGACGCCGTGATGCCGGCAGAAATGCGCATCCTCGGACATGACCACGGCAGCGAGAAGATTGGGCGACATGCGCTCGAGCGGCAGGAACTGTCGCGTGACCTTTTCGTGCAGCAGCATGCGCGCGATCATGAGCGTCGAAACCGGCGTGACGAAGCGATAGACGATGATGAGGCCGGCGAGCAGGAGCAAAAGCAGCAGAACAAGCCGCAGGACGCCTCGCAAGATGGCGCCGAAGCGGCCTAAATTCGCGGGCTTTGGAACCATCTGTGAGCCTTGACCGATCTTCCGCGATCGGGCAAGCGGAACGGCAATAGTATGAGGCAGGACGCGTCAAGCATGAGGGTTGAGGCAGAAGAGTTCCAGGCACGGCTTACGGCCGTCGCAGAAGCGACTGAACATATGCTCGACTGCCTCTTGTCCGGCTCGCCCTTGCCGGGCGAGACGTTCCGGCCGCCGCGCTTTCTCGCAGCGATGCGCTATGCGAGCCTCGGCGGCGGCAAAAGGCTGCGGCCGTTCTTGATGGTCGAGACGGCACGGCTCCTCGGAGTCGAGGGCGCGGGTGTGCTGCGCGGCGCCGCGGCCGTCGAAATGGTCCATTGCTATTCGCTCGTGCACGACGATCTGCCGGCGCTCGACAACGACGATCTGCGCCGCGGCCGTCCGACGACGCATCGCGCCTATGACGAGGCAACGGCCATTCTCGCCGGCGATGGTCTCCTGACCTATGCGTTCGATGTGACAGCTGACCCGCAGACCGACTCCGATCCGGCAATCCGCGCCGCCCTCGTTCTGGCGCTGGCCCGTGCCGCCGGGCTCGGCAACATGGTCGGCGGGCAAGTCCTCGATCTCGAGGCCGAGGCGGCGGCAGAGCCGCATACGGCCAAAGAGGTCATCAGGCTGCAATCGATGAAGACCGGCGCGCTTCTGCGCCATGCGGTCGAGGCGGGCGCCATCTTCGCCCGCGCCGATGCGGCGGCCAAGGCCGCTCTGTCGCGCTATGGCCAGGCGATCGGCGCCGCCTTCCAGGTCGCCGACGACATTCTCGACGTCGAAGCCGACGAGGCGGCGCTGGGCAAGCGTGCCGGCAAGGACGCCGACCGCAACAAGGCGACGCTGGTCGCCGCGCTCGGGCTCGAGGCGGCGCGGGAGCGGCGCGACAGGCTGGCCCAGGAGGCCATCGCCGCGCTCGATCTCTTCGGCGAAAAGGCCGCGATTTTGAGGGAGGCGGCGCGTTTCGCCGTCGCGCGCAAAAATTGAATGCCCCTTACCCCGAGCGCGGGCTCAATCCCGAGGACGCCGAATTGCTGGTTACGATCCGCAAGCGCGTCGGCGCGTGCCTGCGGAAGCTGAATAGGCCAGCGCCGTAAAGGAAGGCGGCAGCCGCGAGTTGAAACGCTCGACATTTACGATCTTAATATGATTTTGATGCTTTTGCCTTAAGTTATCGCAACACTGATGATCTATATTATTCGCCGCGTTCCCCTACGTAATCCAGCGAGATTGGGCTGGAGCTTGTAGAGAGTTGGAATGTGGAGCTAACACATGAACAAGCTTTTTGCCCATTTCGCAGCAAATCAGTCAGGCGTCACGGCCATCGAATATGGCCTCATCGCCGGCCTGATCGCCGTCGTAATCATCGGCGCGCTCACCACGCTCGGCACAAGACTCTCGGGCCAATTCAATGCCGTTGCGGCGAACTTGAGCTAAGGTCAGACATTGACCATCAAGCTCTAGAGCTTGCTTCGGATTAGAGGTATTTTTGCGATTGATCGGCGGGGTGCCGGCCCCGCTCCGATCGCATGACAACCAGCGCGGCTTCTTGCTTGTTCATCCGCGCGACCTTTACGACGCTGACGGACGATGGGCGCCTCACCATCCTGATCCTCGCGACGCTCGCGGCATTTGCGGCTTTCGGCGCGATCTTCGCCCAATTGACGATCGCTCAAGCGGACTGTGAAGGCCCTTCATATCGGCCTTGCCGCGGCCACGATCGTGAGCGCCTGGGCCTTCATTCATGTGTGTTCGCCTTGCGCAACGCGCATGAATATTGCGTCGAACGCGGCAAAGGATACGCGGGCCACGAAATCGCGCGGCGGTCTCAGATTTCCCGGACCCAAAGAGCCCGACTATCTCGACTTTTTCTATTTCTCATTGGCGATCGGCGTTGCCTGCGCAACCGCCGATGTCGAAATTTGGGCGCCGGCGATGCGGCGCACCGCCCTTGTCCATCGCGTGCTTGCCTTCTTCTTCAATAGCGCGGTGTTGGCGCTGACGATCAATATCGCGGCGGGGCTGGTTTAGGGATAGGGGCTGCCGAACGGGAACGAAGGCTCGTCCTCGTCGCCGGCAGGCCCGTAATAGCCGGCGAAGAACGGCGAGCCGACTCCATCGATCGGATTATAGACGCCATAGCGATAGTCGCTGGCTGGCGTAGGATCGCCCCAGCCATAATAGCGCACAGCCTGGGCCTGCGCCGCGGCGATAACGGGGTTCGGGTTGACCCATGGCGGCGGCGCGGTGCGCAGGCGATAGCGCCAGGCGCCGACACGATACTGATAGGGCAGCGGGTAAAACCCGAGCCCGCCGCCGGGATCGCCGACGAGCGCGGCATAGTGCCCTCGCGAGGTGTAGACGACGCCAGGCCGCAGGCTGCCGACGTAGCCGCCAGTCTGCATGGCGTGCCGATGATGGCTTCCTTTGGAAGCCGCCTGCGCGGCCCGGGCCGATGCACATGCGAGTGTCGCAACGATCGCGAGAACCCCTGCCTTCAAACCCCTATGCATGGCCTTAATCTCCAAAAAGCGGCCCTTCATAGAGCGCCGACGCCCACTCACTGCAGCACGCTACGCATTATATAGGTTGCCAATCGGCCGGCGCCCATTGACGCGCGTCAAATCATCGTTGACGGCGGCAAAGGGGGGCGCAAAGATTTTTGCTAAATTTTATGGAATGCCGTCTATTCCGCTGCGTTCTTCGCGCCGCCGAACCGCCGTTCAATGTAATCCTGCACGAGCGCCTTGAATTCGGCGGCGATGCCTTCGCCACGCAAGGTCATGGCCTTTTTGCCGTCGATGAAGACCGGCGCGGCCGGCGTTTCGCCGGTGCCCGGCAGCGAGATGCCGATATCGGCGTGTTTCGATTCGCCCGGCCCGTTGACGATGCAGCCCATGACCGCGACGTTGAGCGCCTCGACGCCCGGATAACGCGTCTTCCAGGCGGGCATCTCGTCGCGGATATAGGCCTGGATGTCGCGCGCCAATTCCTGGAACACGGTCGAGGTCGTGCGCCCGCAGCCGGGACAGGCGGCGACAAGCGGCACGAAGGTGCGGAAGCCCATCGTCTGCAGGATTTCCTGCGCGACCTTGACTTCGACCGTCCGATCGCCGCCGGGCTCAGGCGTGAGTGAAATCCGGATCGTGTCGCCGATCCCGTCTTGGAGCAGGACGCCGAGCGCCGCCGCGGAGGCGACGATGCCCTTCGATCCCATGCCGGCTTCGGTGAGACCAAGGTGAATGGCATAGTCGCTGCGTTGCGCCAGCATCCGGTAGACTGTCACGAGGTCTTGGACGTTCGACACCTTGGCCGAGAGGATGATCCGGTCGCGTCCGAGCCCGATCTCCTCGGCGCGCTGCGCCGACAGAAGCGCCGATTGGACCATGGCCTCGCGCGTCACCGCGCCGGCATCGAGCGGCACCTTGGACTGCGCGTTCTCGTCCATCAGCCGCGTCAGCAGATCCTGGTCGAGCGAGCCCCAATTGGCGCCGATGCGCACCGCCTTGCCGTTCTTGATCGCGCATTCGACCATGGACGCGAACTGGGCGTCCTTCTTGTCCTTGAAGCCGACATTGCCGGGATTGATGCGATATTTGGCGAGCGCCTCGGCGCAGGCCGGATGATCGGCCAAGAGCTTGTGGCCGATATAATGGAAGTCGCCGATGAGCGGCACGTCGCAGCCCATCTTGTCGAGCGCCTCGCGGATGTGCGGCACGGCGGCCGCCGCCTCGTTGCGATCGACGGTAATGCGGACGAGCTCGGAGCCGGCGCGGGCGAGCGCCGCGACCTGCTCGGCCGTCCCGGCAACATCGGCCGTATCCGTATTGGTCATAGATTGCACGATGATCGGCGCGCCGCCGCCGACCGTGACCGCGCCTTTGCCCGCCCCGATGCGCACCCCGACCGAGTAATGCCGCGGCGAAGGCCCCGTTGCGGGCGCTTCGGAGCAGGGCCGGGTGGGGGATGGAGATATTGACATCGTGCCTTCTTCACATGGCGCGGATCGCCTGGCAGGTCAAGAAACCCGCCCGGATGAAGCCATTATGACGAACAGCCGCGAGAGTCGTGATGAAAATCGCCGCAGGCGTCGAGCGCGCGGCGCTGCCGTGTTCCTTCTACGTTCTTGCGCTCCACGGGGGTTGTAATACTTCACAAACCCATGGCTAAAGGATATGAACGCCCCCGTCCGGGATTCTCAGCCTGACAGCAATGAGGCGGTCGCTTGGCCCGGTAGGCTGTGGAGCCTTTGGGATATGCAACCGGACGCTTCTAACAACCTCGCCAATTCGCGGCCTTTCTGATTGCATCGTGATGGATGGATTGGGGATGATTCGATGCGAAGGCAGCCGGGATTTTTCGATGTTGATGATCGATTGAAGCGGTTGAGTGATTTCGGCGACCA